>CALEUX010000106.1 GCA_937920475.1 uncultured Marinilabiliaceae bacterium | reverse complement strand
AGAACAATATATAGTGTAGTGAAAAATAAAGAACCATATAGGCAGGATTACATATGTCTTGACCCGAGAGAAGTAAAAAATAACAATAGCTCCACAAAAAAAGTGGCTTAAAAACTTGTAATTTATTAGAGTATATGAAAGGGTAAAAAAAAAGCCGGCCTCACTTGAGGTCGACTTTTTTATTATTTTGATCAATTATCTTGAATTCCAGTAACGCAATAGAATCAGAGGGTTTCACTTTGATGCCAAATCCAAGTTTCCATTTCCATCTCAATATCTGTGAAGGAAATCCACTTTTTAGATAAGCATACACATAAGGGTGAACCCACAGGGTCAAATTCTTTAGTTTAAGCTGTTCCACAACAATCCGGACACGATTATCAATTTCTTCGGTAAAAAGAATGGTTGGCGCAACAGTACCTGTTCCGAGGCAGGATGGACACTTTTCAGTAGTTTCGATATGCATTTCGGGACGAACCCTTTGACGCGTAATCTGCATTAATCCGAACTTACTTAAAGGCAAAATATTGTGTTTGGTTCTGTCGGAGGCCATGGCTTCCTTCATTTTATCGTAAACATTTTGCCGGTGATCGGGATTTTGCATATCAATAAAATCCACAACAATAATTCCACCCATATCGCGTAAACGAAGCTGGCGGGCTATTTCCTCGGCTGCGGCCAAATTAACTTCCAGGGCGTTTGTTTCCTGGTCGGCTGCAGATTTAGATCGGTTTCCACTGTTAACATCGATAACATGAAGTGCTTCGGTGTGCTCGATAATCAAATAAGCGCCACTTTTAAAAGAAACGGTTTTCCCGAATGATGCTTTGAGTTGCTTTTCAATGCCATATTGGTCGAAAAGTGAAACATCGCCTGAGTGGAGTTTCACAATTTTTTCACGACCCGGGGCAATCAACTCAACATAATCGCGCATTTCGCGAAACACATGCTGGTTATTAACATATACGGCATGAAAACTGGGGTTAAACAAATCGCGTAAGAAAGCGGATGTACGTCCCATTTCTCCAATTACCAGTCCGGGGGCCCGGGTTTCTTTAAGTTTCTGGGATGAATCTTCCCATCGTTTAACAAGGGTGCGCAATTCTTTGTCGAGTTCGGCAACTCGTTTTCCTTCGGCAACGGTGCGTACTATAACCCCATAATTTTTTGGTTTAATGCTCAGAAGCAGTCGTTTCAAGCGACTTCTTTCTTCTGGCGACTGAATTTTCTGACTAACAGATACTCTGTCGGAGAAAGGGATTAAAATTAAATTGCGACCTGCGATGGAAATTTCGGAAGTTAAACGGGGGCCTTTGGTTGAAATGGGTTCTTTGGCAACTTGAACCAGCACTTCCTGCCCTACCGCTAATACCTGGGAAATTGTGCCGTTTTTATCAATGTCGTTTTCCGGTTTAAGTTTGTGCAACGCTGGTGCTCCTCGTTTTGCTGTGACTTGGGATACATATTTTTGAAGAGTTCGAAACTGGGGTCCAAGATCTAAATAATGCAAAAAGGCATCTTTTTCATACCCGACATCAACAAAAGCCGCGTTTAATCCGGGCATTATTTTTTTTACTTTTCCCAAATAAATATCACCAACAGCAAACTGAACATTGCTTTGCTCTTTACGTAATTCAACAAGACGTTTATTTTCTAAAAGAGCAATGGTCAGTTCATTGGGAGCAACATCAACAAATAGTTCTGCACTCACTATACAATGAATTGGTTAAAAATCATTTCAAAGAACGTAATTTATAAAAGAAAAGAACAAACAGAGTCTTCTGTTTGTTCTTAGGCTCTCAAAAACAGACTATTTTTTCTTTTTATGTCTGTTTTTTCTTAATCTTTTTTTCCTCTTGTGGGTGGCCATCTTATGCCTTTTTCTTTTTTTACCACTTGGCATAATGTTACTTTTTAAAGGTTATACAAATCTACTTCACATAATTCTTCACCTTAACAACGAAGCTTTTTGATGGCTTAAAAGAAGGAATGAAGTGTTCAGGAATAATAATGGTTGTGTTTTTTGAGATGTTGCGAGCGGTTTTTTCAGCTCTCTTTTTCACTACGAAACTGCCAAAACCTCTAAGGTACACATTTTTACCTTTTACCAGATTTCCTTTAATGGTTTCCATGAATGCTTCAACAGCTTTCTGTACTGTAACTTTCTCAATTCCAGTATTTTTGGAAATCTCGTTTACGATATCAGCCTTTGTCATTGCTTTAAAATTATTTAATTATCAGTTATTTAGAGACTCATTATTAAAATTCAGATTGCAAATATAAAAGGTTTTCCATTTAAAAAAAAACTAAAAGGGCTATTTTTGTATAATTTTTTAAAAATGACCTATTTCAATCAAAATATAACAGCCTGGTATAACCAAAACCATCGCCAGTTACCGTGGCGTAAAACCACTGATCCATATAAAATTTGGATTTCGGAAATAATACTGCAACAAACACAGGTAAAACAAGGACTCAACTATTACATCAAATTTATTGAATCTTTCCCTGATATTAAAGCACTTGCAACAGCTTCGGAACAAAATATTTTAAAAGTCTGGCAGGGATTGGGCTATTACTCACGTGCCCGTAATTTGCGCAAAGCCGCCCAGCACATATATTATAATATGAACGGTAGGTTTCCCTCAACCAGAAACGATTTACTAAAACTAAGCGGAATTGGCCCCTATACTGCTGCTGCTATAGCTTCAATTGCATTTAATGAACCTTATGCTGTGGTAGATGGAAATGTTTACCGCCTGCTTTCACGTTTTTATGCTATATCAACTCCAATTGATTCCACACAGGGGAAAAAGGAGTTTAAAGAACTTGCCAACCATTTGTTAGACAGGGATAATCCGGGGACTTTTAACCAGGCCATGATGGAAATGGGGGCTCTTATCTGTACACCGTCAAATCCTCTATGCAATCAATGTCCATTAGCCTCAGAATGTAAGAGTTTTTTAACCAAAACAACAGACCAATTCCCGGTTAAAAGCAAGAAAACAGAAAAGAAGATCAGACACTTTAATTATGCCATCATCCAAATCAATAGCTCGTTGATACTAACAAGAAGGGAACAGGGAGATATTTGGCATGGCCTGTTTGAACCATTACTAATTGAATCGGACAAGGAGATAAACGACATTAAATTAGCTAAGCTGATTCAGCAACATTGGCCTCATTTTAACCAGAACATCACTTTACAAACGACTAAAAAACAGATTCTGACGCATCAAATTATTTATGCAAAATTTTTCCGCATAGTTATACCAGAAGAAACCTCCATTCCAGATATGTTCAACTCAAAACAACTGTTGATGGTTGATTTTGATCAACTAAAGCAATATCCTATACCCCGGCTGATTGACCAGTACTTTAACATCGATTTTCACCCATGATTTGAAAAGCACACATAAGTTTTGTAATTTAGCTACCGGTTCAAATCCTAACCCTTAAAATAAAAAGCTATGTCAGTAAATAAAGTTATTTTGGTTGGAAACGTGGGCAAAGACCCCGATGTTCGTTATTTCGAAAACGATCAGGCAGTTGCCAATTTTACTCTTGCAACCACTGAGCGCGGTTATAAAACCCGCGATGGTCAGGATATCCCCGACCGTACCGAATGGCATAATATTGTTGCATGGAGGGGACTGGCTAAATTAGCTGAAAACTATATTAAAAAGGGGAGTCAGATTTACGTTGAAGGTAAATTAAGAACCCGCTCATACGATGACCAGAACGGTGTAAAGAAATATGTTACTGAAATATACGCCGAAATTATTCAGCTATTAGGTAGAAAGCCAGGAGCCGAAGGCCAATCTGCTTTTAACCCAGAACAACCGCATCAGGCAGAACAGCCTGCCCGGCCAACAGTAATTGATCAGCCAGCCGCCAGTGACGATAATTTTCTTTCAGGGGGAAACAATGTTGAGGACGACCTTCCTTTCTGAAAAGAACCATGTATAACTTAAAAACAATGTAATTGGAAGCAGACCCGTCATTATCAGTACCCGGAATATTTCTTCAGATGATACAGTTTTTACCGCTCACAACCGGTATTGCCATTGCTATCGTCGTTACCATACTTTTACTTGTTAGTTCAGCCTTGATTTCAGGTTCAGAGGTTGCCTATTTTTCACTTAAAGCTTCTGACCAATCGCAAATGCAGGAAGAATCGAGCCGGTCGTGTCACCTGGCTCTGCGCCACCTTGAAGAGCCGGAACTTCTGCTGGCATCAATTCTGATTGCCAATAACTTTGTAAATGTTGGTATTGTAATACTCTCATCATTCGTGGCTTCAGAACTGGTGATTATTAATCAACCTGGTGTTTTGAAATTTATTTTTGAGGTGATTATAATTACCTGTATTATTCTGTTTTTTGGTGAGATATTACCAAAAGTTTATGCTGGTCAGTACCCCAAAAAGTTTGCAGCCTTTATGGCCTATCCGCTTTTAATTGTTATAAGGCTGTTTAAACCCTTAGGGAAAATCATGGTAAAATCGACCAATGTTGTTAATAAGCGTTTGGCCAAAAGAATGAAAAGTATTTCACTTGATGATATTTCACATGCGCTTGAACTCACCGGCGACGACATTCAGGAAGGTAAAGAGATACTGAAAGGCATTGTTACTTTTGGTAACATCAATGTTGAGGAGATTATGACGTCGCGGGTTGATGTTGTTGACCTGGACATTAAAAGTGAATTCTCAAAAGTGATATCAGTTATCGTTGAATCGGGCTACTCACGCATTCCTGTTTACAACGAAGGCCCCGATGATGTTAAGGGCATCCTTTATGTTAAAGACCTTCTGCCTCACCTTGGTAAAGACAATTCGTTTAACTGGCAGTCGCTGCTCAGACCGGCTTACTATGTTCCCGAAACCAAACGTTTAACCGACCTGCTACAGGAGTTTAAAACAAAAAAAATACACATGGCTGTTGTGGTTGATGAGTACGGTGGAACAGCGGGCATTGTAACCCTTGAAGATATTCTGGAGGAAATTGTAGGCGACATTAGTGACGAACTCGATGATGAAGAAACTATTTTTTCGATGCAGCCGGATGGCTCCTACGTTTTTGAAGGAAGAACATTGCTGAAAGATTTTTTCAGAGTTACCAATATTGATGAAGAACACTTTAAGAAAATATCAGGCGAGGCAGAAACACTGGCCGGAATGCTGTTAGAAATAAAAGGAGAAATACCGGCCAAACACGAAACCATTGAAACCAGTAAATATACTTTTACCATATTAGCAGCCGACAATCGTAGAATTAAAAAGATTAAATTTGCACAAAAAAAACAATAACACGATGCCAGCATATATTAAAGGAGCGATTCCTGTTTTATTAGTGATTATTTTTCTGTCGACTGCATGCAGGGAGCATCCCACTCCTAAACCACGAGGTTATTTCAGAATTGAACTGCCACAGAAAGAATATTTGCGGCTCGATAGTGCAATGCCTTACGCCATCGATTATCCAAAATATGCACGCATTCAGGCTGACCCATCTCCTACAGCCGAACCATATTGGATAAATGTTGTTTTCCCAAGCTTCAAGGCCAGGATACACATTACATATAAAGAGATTAACGATAATCTTTACGAAATACTGGAAGATAATATTAAGCTGGCATACAGTCATGTAGTTAAAGCTGATGCCATTGATGACAGGATTTTTATGGATGATGACAACAACGTATTTGGCATTGTGTTTCAGATTAAAGGTGATGCAGCATCGCCGGTTCAGTTTTTTGCAACCGACAGTGTAAAGCATTTTCTACGCGGAGCATTATATTTTCAGGCACGACCAAACAAAGACTCCCTGGCTCCGGTTATAAATTTCATTACCGACGACATTTTTCACATGATGGAAAGTGTTAGATGGAAAACCCACCCATAAAGATGCCTGTTGAGTTTAATTATCGAAAAGATGATGGTGGGCGGGTTGCGGTTTGGAGAATTTTAGAAACCGAAGACCAACTGGCAGCTCTTTTGCCTGACGATTCGGAACTGAATGCACAACTAAAACAATTCAACTGTCAGACTCGTCGGTTGGAGTGGCTGGCATCGCGGGTATTGCTTTATCAAATGACGGGATGCATCCCCAAGGTAGAGTACACAAAAACCGGGCAGCCTTTTGTGCCTGAATCAGGTCAAAACATAAGCATTTCGCATACCAAGGGGTTTGCTGCCATTTGTATAGCACCACTAAACAATGCCGGTATTGACATTGAATATCCGTCGGAGCGTATATCCCGACTAGCTGCACGCTTTATTCATCCACAGGAAGCGTTATACATCACTCATGAAAAGGAAGCATTATACCATGCTTTAATATGGTGTGCCAAAGAAACCCTTTTCAAAATGGCTGTCAATAGCGGCATTATTTTTAAAGATGATTTACAGATAAAACCATTTATAGCAAGCTCACAAGGAATAATGGAGGCAACTCTTTCTTTAAAAAATGATGTAAAAACTTATCAACTGCTTTACAAAGTAGAGCGCGATTATTACCTTGTATGGCACTATTAATCGGTATTAATATTTCATGTTTCTAATTGTCAGTAATTTATATTAATTCTATTACAATCAAT
>CALEUX010000105.1 GCA_937920475.1 uncultured Marinilabiliaceae bacterium | reverse complement strand
TGAAATTAACATCTTCAACATCTCAATAGCATCAAGAAAAACATCATCTGGTTGTATCATGGCGGTTCAAAGTATTAATCTTTTGTTAAAATAGTTCCCTGATTGTTACTGATGTTAAGGCCATCAACATTGGTTATTCTTATTTGATGAACACCGTTGTTGAGTGCATTAAATCCGTTTTCCAGTTTTGGTATCATCCCTTCGGTGATTATTTTTTCAGCTTTAAGCTGTGCAAAATAGTCCGCGGTGATTATTGAAATAACGGAATTGTCATCATCAGGATTGGAAAGTACACCTTTTTTTTCAAAACAAAAAACCAAGGTTACTTTAAATTGCGTGGCCAGAGCCGCAGCCACTGCTGATGCCATGGTGTCTGCATTGGTATTGAGCATATGGCCCATACCGTCGTGTGTAAGCGGTGCAATTACAGGAACGGCATTCTGTTGGAGCAAATTGCTTAAATCTTTTTGGTTTACTGTTTCAATATCACCTACAAAACCATAGTCGATATCGCCCACGGCACGTTTTCGCGATTGGATGATGTTTAAATCAGCACCGGTCATTCCCAGTGCATTTTGCTTCAATGCCTGCAGGCCTGCCACAATGTTTTTATTAACCAGTCCGGCATAAACCATGGTAACAACTTCCAGCATAGATTCATCGGTAATCCGTCTGCCTTCTACCATTTTGGTTTCAATGCCCAAGCGGGAAGCCATGGCTGTAGCCGATCGACCGCCACCATGAACCAGAATCTTTGGACCTTTAATAGCCGAAAAGTCTTTCAGTAAACGGGAAAGGCTTTCGGCTTCTTCAACCACTTTGCCTCCTACTTTTACAATGGTAAGTTCTTTACTCATGAGTTATAACGACTGAAGCATTCTTTTTAGCACTACCTGGGCTGAGACTACACGGTTGGCGGCCTCCTGAATTACAATAGAGTTAGGACTTTCAATAACGCTATCGGTAACAATCATATTGCGTCGAACCGGCAGACAATGCATGAATTTTGCATTATTGGTTAAAGCCATTTTGGTTTCATCCACAGTCCAGGAGCGGTCTTTACTCAAAATCTGGCCGTACTGGGTAAAACTGGCCCAGTTTTTAGCATAAATAAAGTCTGCACCTTCAAAGGCTTTATTTTGGTTGGGCTCGTAGGTAACACCTTCCATAAATTCTGGAGCAAGGTCGTATCCTGCCGGATGAGTTACCACCAAATCAACATCGGCAATTTTCATCCATTCCACAAAGGAGTTTGGTACAGCCTGAGGTAAAGCTCTGGGATGGGGTGCCCATGTTAAAACTACCTTGGGACGGGTTTTTTGTTTGAACTCCTCAATGGTAATGAGGTCGGCGAAAGCCTGCAGTGGATGGCGTGTTGCCGATTCGAGGCTGATAACCGGGACTCCGGAAAGTTCGATGAACTGGTTGAGTATTTTTTCGCTGTAATCGTCCTCCTTACTTTCGAACCGGGCGAACGATCTTACCCCTATTATGTCGCAATATTGCCCCATAACCGGAACAGCTTCACGAATGTGTTCAGGTTTATCGCCATCCATTACAACTCCGAATTCAGTTTCCAGTTTCCAGCCATCGTTGTTAATATCCAGAACTATTACATTCATGCCCAGGTTAAGTGCGGCTTTCTGCGTGCTTAACCTGGTACGGAGGCTCGAATTAAAGAATATAATCAATATGGTTTTGTTCTTGCCCAAAACCTGATCGGCAAAGGGGCTTTGCTTAGCCTCACGTGCATCCTTTAATGCCTGATTCAAATCTCCCAAATCGGAGGGTGTAAGAAATCTTTTCATATTTTTTTGTTTTTCCTGTGTCGGATTAGGGACGGGTTAGCCCGTTACTCTGAACCAACCATTTGTAACTGGTTAGTTCTTTAAGTGCCATTGGGCCCCTGGCATGGAGCTTTTGGGTGCTGATTCCAATTTCGGCGCCCATTCCAAATTGCGCACCATCAGTAAAGGCGGTAGATGTGTTGGCATAAACAGCGGCAGCATCTACTTCATTAAAAAAACGTTCAATATTGCTTTCGCTGGCCGATAAAATGGCCTCGCTGTGTTTGGTGCTGAAAGTGGTAATGTGTTGAATGGCCTGATCGATATTATCAACCGTTTTTATGGCCATCCTGTAATCGAGAAATTCAGTGCCAAAAGAGTCTTTGTCGGCAGGTTTCAATAACTCGGGTGGATAATTGCCATCTAATGCCTGATAAGCTGCTTTGTCGGCTTCAATTTTTACTGATTTTGATGCCAGCATAGCAACCAACTCAGGCAAATCGGCCAACCGTTTTTTATTAACAATAAGACATTCCAGTGCGTTACAAACACTCACCCTTCGGGTTTTTGCATTGAAAATTACTTTTCTCGATAAATCAAGATCCGCAGTTTCGTCAACATAAGTATGCACCACGCCTGCTCCTGTTTCAATAACTGCCACTTTAGCGTTATCGCGAACCGAGTTAATAAGCGACTGAGAGCCGCGTGGAATTAAAACATCAACCAATCCGGTGGCGTTCATTAGTTCTGCGGCCGCTTCACGTTCGGGGGGTAAAAGTTGTACCACTTCTGGTGAAATGCCATTGGCTATAAGGCTTTTGCGAATAAGAGAGGCTATGGCCTGATTGGAGAACCATGCATCCTGCCCGCCTTTTAAAACAGCAGCATTACCAGTGCGAAAACATAGTGCAAATACATCGAAGGTTACATTGGGGCGGGCTTCATAAATAACACCAACAACTCCAAGAGCCACTCGGACTTTTTTAATGTTTAACCCGTTGGGCAAAGTGCGTTCTTCCAAAATTTCCCCAACAGGTGAATCCAAGGTGGCCACCTGACGCAGGTCGGCAGCAATGCCTTTTATTCTATCTTCGGTCAGCATCAGTCTGTCGTAACGTGGGTCGTCCTTCGGCATCCGGTTCAGGTCGAGAATGTTGGCCGATAATAAGTTGGCAATATTTGCTTCGGTTCTGTCTGCCAAATCCAGCAAAACCTTCCTGTTGGTTTCGTTTCCAACATGCACCAATAAAGGAGCAGCCTGTCTGGCTTTTATAATTTGTTCTAATGCACTCATTGTAACTGAAGTAAAAATGATGGTACAATATACAATTTTATGTCCTTCAGGGAAATAAAAAAAGATAATCGTAATGTACCAGTGGTTTGAATTTTTTATCGGAAAAATGTTCTTCAGCCTTCTTGCTGTCGTACTGAGCTTTCCCAATTCCAATAGTTTTACCATTGTGATCCAGTATTCTGAGCAAATCTCCTTTTTTGAAACTGCCCGAAATATTGGTTATTCCAGCCAAAAGAAGACTTGTAGCCCTGGGCGAGAACAGCGCATCGCGGGCTCCCTGATTGATGGTAACTTCGGCGCTTGTAAATCCTGCCGAATAGGCCATCCATTTTTTTACAGCCGGATGGGGGGTGCCGGGTAGAAATTTAGTATGCGCTATTTCTCCGGTTTGGTTAACTAAATCGGCAATTATTCCCGGTTTTGTTCCATTCGCAATATGAACTGCAATTCCCGCAGCCGCTGTGTTTTGGGCAATGCGGCCCTTGGTTAACATGCCCCCTCTTCCAAAATTGCTTTTTTGGGTGGTTACAAAACTTGAAAGATCGGTACCTGTGTTGTGGATTTCTTCAATGAGTACCGAGGTTGGTTCGGATGGATTACCATTAAAGATTCCATCCACATTACTTAAAATAAACAATGCCTCACTGTTCATCATGGTGGCCACTAAGCCAGCCAGTTCATCGTTGTCGGTAAACATCAGTGCAGTAACCGATACCGCATCATTTTCATTGATAATGGGAACAATATTGTTTTCAAGCAACACCGAGAGACAGTTCTTCATATTCAGATAATGCTCGCGGGTTCTGAAATCCTGTTTAGTAACCAAAACCTGTGCACAGGTGATACCGTGTTGGTCAAATAAAGTGGCGTAGGTGCTTACCAGCTTAACTTGCCCTACCGATGATAAAAGCTGCCGCTCAGATACCGGATCTTTCTTAGGTGGCTTGGAAACCAGACTTCGGCCAGAAGCTACAGCTCCTGAAGACACCAGAATGATTTTAACGCCCTGATCATGAAGCTCCGCTATCTGGTCGGTGATATGCGAAATACGCTCTAAATCGAGTTTGCCGTCGGGACGGGTTAGTACGTTGGATCCAATTTTTATGGTTACCGATTTATACACAATTAAACGGATTTATCTATTTGGGATTGTTTTATTTTTTGCTGTTCTCAATTTTATTGTAGGATGTGAGCAAACCTTTAATCAGCGAGGAACTAAAACCCTGGTGCTCCATTTCATTTAAGCCTGAAATGGTAATACCACGAGGGGTAGTCACCTTATCAATTTCTGCTTCGGGGTGACTTTCGCCCTGAATTATAAGTTGGGCGGCACCTTTCACTGTTTGGGATGCAATTTTTAATGCCAGCTCTGATCCAAATCCTATTTCAATACCTCCCTGCGTTGCCGCACGAATAAAGCGAAGGGCAAAGGCAATGCCACAGGCAGCTAACACTGTAGCTGCCGACATAAGTTCTTCAGGAATGTATTGGGCTGTGCCCATTTTCTCAAAAAGTGCTTTTACTTCATCTTCCTGCTCCTGGGTGGCGTTCATGGCCGACAAGCAGGTCATTGACTGGCCAATGGCAATAGCTGTGTTGGGCATAGCTCTGAAAACAGGATGTTTATTACCACTCAGTGTCAGTAGTGTTTCGTTGTTAATGCCGGTGGCCAATGATATCAGCAGAGCATGCGGCTCAAGCGCGGGGACAATCTCTTTCAGAATGTCTTCCATCTGATAGGGTTTCACGGCCAGAAATACAATATGTGCGTTTTTAACTGCAGCCATATTGTCGTTGCCGGTTATAATACCAAGTTTGGCCAAAGGTTCCAGCAATTGGGCTCTTCTTCGGGTAACATGAATTAGTTGAGGTTGATACTGTTTTGTAAAAACCATTCCCCGGGCTATTGATGACCCCAGATTACCTCCGCCTATGATAGCAATTTTCCTGTTTTCCATGATATGACCAAATTTGTGGGTTATGTTGCTTGACAACAAAAATCCGATTCGATATAAAATTACAAAAAATAAAGTCAGGACTCTTGTTAGGGTTGAGTTTTATCCTTGACGGATACTTGCACATGTGCCCAGTTTTCACCTTTGCGTATGCGGTGCAGTTGCATTTCGCTAACCCCGAATTGTTTGGCTATTATGCGTAATTTGGTTTTTCGGTCGGGGTCGAGCAACTTCTTTTTTAAACGCATTACCTGTGTTGCATTCAGTTTGGGGCCTTCAGACGTGCATCTCCCTTTTATTTTTTCACGGCCTTGCAATACTGATGGGTTTTTTTGCTGGTGTTCATATGTTTCTTCGCGTGTGGCCCATTTCAGGTTGTTTACGAAGTTGTTCGATTTGTTAAAATCGAGGTGAATCACATAAATTTCTTCCGGAATTGGAGTTGGTAAAAAATAAGTGGCCACCAGTTTATGAACGTAAAAAGTGGCTGATATACCTGCAGGGCGCAAAGGAAGGGTTTTGTACCCTTTCAGGCACCCTCCTTTTACAGGCTTCCCTTCGTTCAGATGGTTGGTGTAGCTAACAATGCGCCCGTAATTACTAATGGCATATCGTTTACGCAATGCACCAGGCGGAAAGACGATTTCTTTCCATTCTTCGTTCCAATAAGATTTAATCATTTGTGGGTTGGTTGTGTTGGTTTGGGATTGATTGTATTTCAGGTTCTTAAAACCTCCTTCAGGCTCTGTATGAAATATTCTGCCATAGGAATTGTAAGCGTTAAAGGGGGTAACAATCGAATGATATTGGTTGACGACACCCCAGTAAATATTTTCTTTTGAGCAACTAAATTCTTTCTGATTTCTGACACATTCTGGTCAAATTGCAGCCCAATCATCAAACCACGGCCACGAACCTCATTTATGCCGTCAATTTTTTTTAGTTCGGTAATTAAATAATCACCTATTTGACGGGCATTTTTAATAAGATTTTGTTTTTCAATAACTTCAAGAACGGCTAAAGCGGCCGCACAGGCCAGATAGTTTCCACCAAAGGTAGTACCCAAAAGGCCATGAGAAGCTTTAAATTCAGGAGATATCAGCAATCCTCCAATAGGAAATCCATTGCCCATCCCTTTGGCAGTTGTTATCAGGTGTGGTTTTATGCCGGCTTCTTCAAAAGCAAAAAATGAACCTGAACGGCCGTATCCCGATTGAATTTCATCCAGAATTAAAACCACATTGTGTTCGTTACATATCTGCTCCAGGCTCTGAAGGAATGATATTTCCGGAACCCGAATGCCTCCAATGCCCTGAATTCCTTCCACAATTACAGCACATACATCGCCTTTTTTGAGTTCGGTTTCAACGGCCTCGGCATTATTCAATTCAAGAAAAGTAACCAGATGTCCTTTATTGATTTCTGCCTGGATGTTGGGATTGTCGGTTGCAGCCACAGCAGCGGAAGTGCGACCGTGAAACGCTTTTTTAAAGGCAATGACACGCTTTTTATCTGTATGGAACGATGCCAGTTTTAAGGCGTTTTCGTTGGCTTCGGCGCCTGAATTGCATAAAAAAAGCGCATATTCGGGCAGTTGACATAATTGACCAAGTTTTTGGGCAAGTTCTTCCTGTAAAGGGTTCTGAACAGAGTTGGAATAAAATCCGATATCGTTTAATTGTTTGGTTATCCGCCCGATATAATGTGGGTGGGCATGACCGATTGAAATAACGGCATGACCGCCATACAAATCAAGGTATTTGTTGCCTTTATCGTCCCATACATAACAATCGCTTGCTTTTTGAGGCGTTACATTCATGAGTGGATAAACATCAAACAGTTTCATTTCCGGAAGTATATTGTAATTAGAGTTAAATTCAATTTTAAAAGCATTAAAACGCCGAAGGTTTCATATAAAGTCCTGCATTTTCGGGTAAACCAAACATCAGGTTCATATTGTGAACAGCTTGTCCCGAGGCACCTTTAGTCAGGTTATCAATAATGCTGGTTACATGTAATTTGTTACTATATTTATTAACTTCTAAAAGACATTTATTGGTATTTACAACCTGCTTAAGGTCGATAGGATCGGTTGATAGTGTTACAAAAGGATGGGCTTTATAGTAAAATTCATACAATGCCAGTGCCTCTTCCTTTGTTAACGAGCTGTCGAGATACACCGACGCAAGAATACCCCGTGCAAAGTTTCCACGCATGGGCACAAAGTTTAATGGGGTATTAAAGCCGGGCATCAGTTGTTTAAGCGATTGGCTTATTTCTTTTAGGTGCTGATGTTCAAAAGCTTTATAAATAGAGACATTATCGTTGCGCCAACTGAAATGAGTGGTTGACGACAATGCCTGGCCTGCTCCGGTGGAACCGGTAATGGCATGTACATGAATTTCGTTGAGGAAGCCATTGGCAGCCAATGGTAATAACGCCAATTGAATAGCAGTTGCAAAACAACCCGGGTTGGCAATTCTGGAAGCATTTTTTATGGCCTCACGATTCATTTCAGGCAGGCCATATACAAAATCGTTTCCGGGAGCTGAAAGCCGGAAATCATGGCTTAAGTCGATGATTTTTACGCTTGCAGGAATGTTGTTTTCGTTAACAAAGGCGGCAGATTTCCCATGCCCCATGCAAATATAAACCACATCAACGATGCTAAAGTCGGGTTTGTCGGCAAATATCAGACTGGTATCGCCAACCAAATCGGTATGAACACGGGTAATGGACTGTCCGGCATGACTGCTGCTAATTATCCAGCTTAATTCAGCATTGGGATGACCTAATAAAATACGTATTAATTCACCAGCCGTATATCCGGCTCCTCCGGCAATTCCTACTCTAATCTTCATCTCTCTTTTGACTTTTTTCTATGAACTTTAAACTATGAACTCAAAACTCTAAACAATATCCAGCTGTCCTTTATTCACGTGGTTAAAAATCTTTAAAGAGTTGCCAAGGATAGTTGTGAAGCCTTTAACATCGTCGCCACTCCATGCTTTGTTAACTTCGCCGTAATCTCCAAAACCACTTTTCATCAGGTCGTGTGCCGATTCTATTCCTTCGAGCATAAAATGGTAAGGATGAAGATGAATAAATACCTTTCCGGTAACATTGGTTTGAGTGCTCTCAAGGAATTTCTCGATATCGCGCATTACAGGTTCCAGGTAAAGCGCTTCGTGCAAAAGCATTCCATACCAGTTGGCCAATTGTTCTTTCCAGTACATTTGCCATTTGGTGAGGGTGTGTTTTTCAAGCAAATGGTGCGCTTTCATAATTAATATGGGTGCCGAGGCTTCAAAACCTACACGGCCTTTAATGCCTATGATGGTGTCGCCAACATGTATGTCGCGTCCAATAGCAAAAGCCGAACCTATTGCTTCTACAGCACGGATGGCATCTACTTTATTGGTAAAGTTTTTCCCATTTACACCAACCAGTTCTCCTTTAATGAATTCTAATTCCATACGTTCGCCATCGGTTTTTTGGCGTTGACTTGGATAAGCAGAGCCTGGCAATGGGAGATGTGAGGTGAGCGTTTCTTTGCCGCCAACACTGGTTCCCCACAAACCCTTATTGATGCTGTAGGCCATTTTGGTCCAGTCGCGTTGTACACCCTCTTTTTTCAGGTATTCTATTTCTTCCTCGCGGCTCAAAACCTTATCACGTATTGGCGTAATTATTTTTAATTCAGGCGCAAGAATTTGAAAAGTAAGGTCGAAGCGCACCTGGTCGTTGCCGGCTCCGGTGCTGCCATGAGCTATGTATTGAGCTCCTATTTCGCGGGCGTATTTAACCGTTGCCAGCGCCTGAAATATCCGCTCCGATGAAACTGATAAAGGATAAGTGTTGTTTTTCAGGATGTTGCCATAAACCATGTACCTAATACAATTATTGTAGTATAAATCAGTAATGTCGATGGCCACATGTTTTTTAACACCAAGGGCATAGGCATTTTTCTCAACTTCCTGAAGTTCCTCCTGGCTAAACCCACCAGTGTTGGCAATAGCCGAATAAACTTCAAGATTTTTTTCATTGGTCAGGTATTTAACACAATACGATGTGTCTAATCCGCCACTGAATGCCAATACTACTTTTTTTTCTTTTTCCATTCCTGAATTTTTTAGTTTAAGGTTCTAAAACCCTTAAGTTTAATATTATTGTTTATGCCACATAAGGACATTAATAGTATTTTTTATACAAAAAAAGCCATTATTCTTTGCAATAATTTATTCCCGTTGTTACTCTTGTTTTTGTTTCTCAGGAAAACAAATTGTTTGAATTGCAACCAACGCTCATAAACTTTAAGTTTTTTCTGAGGGATTGGTTTTGCTTTTCTCTTTTCTTCTTTTTCAGGGTCGTACAACATGCCTGTGCACAAGCAGTGCTTACGGTTGGTGCGCATAAGTATGTCGTAATTAACGCAACTTTGGCATCCTTTCCAAAAATCCTCATCATCGGTTAATTCCGAAAAGGTTACAGGTTTATAGCCCAGTTCTGAGTTAATTTTCATAACGGCGAGGCCGGTTGTTAAGCCAAATATTTTAGCATGTGGATAACGTTGACGCGATAATTCAAATGCTTTCCGCTTAATGTCTTTGGCCAATCCCATGCCCCGGAATTTTTCAACCACTATTAAACCTGAATTGGCCACGAATTTTTCGTGACCCCACATTTCTATATAACAAAAACCTGCAAACTCGCCATTTGCAAGTGCAATAATCGCCTTTCCTTCTTTTATTTTCTGGCGTATATAATCAGGGTTACGTTTGGCAATTCCGGTACCTCTAATTTTGGCCGCTTCGGCAATGGTATTAAGAATAATGTCAACATAATCCAGATGTTCGTCTGAAGCAATTAGAATATCAATATTGGTGTTCATTTACGGTGTCAATTAAAAAAATGTGCTGCTTTGGGGATGTTAATCAATGTATTGTGTACAAAAGTATGGTTGAAAGTAATCAGGGCCTGATTACTTTGTTTCGGAGTCCCGGAATAAATAAAGCCAGTGCATTCACTACTTCATCGGAAGAAATGCCTTCACGGGCAATGATTAAAATGGTGTCGTCGCCTGCAATGGTTCCCAGAATTTCATATGGTCCATGGCTGTCAATAACAGACCCCAGTCCATTGGCAAACCCGGGGCGGGTTTTAATAACGGCCAGGTTGCCCGAAAACTCCATCGATACGAGGCCACTCAGCGGAAATTCATCGAACGAGGCATCATCTTCGGCCTGTTCGGCCCCAGATTCAGGTAAAACATACATGTACCCGCCATCCTGGTCTGGTTGTTTGGCCACCTTCAGCGATTTCAAATCGCGCGAAAGTGTAGCCTGGGTGGTGCTGAATCCTTCTTTTTCAAGCATTATCAGCAATTCTTCCTGACTGCCAACTTTAGAATTGGCAATAATTTGAATAATGGCGTTGAGTCGTTGTGTTTTAATTTTCATTTTACCTGATTTTCAAGCTTTTCCCAGAATATTGAATCCTTTATAAGAAATATAAGGCATTGAATAAATATTCAAGGAAGGTGCAAAATTATGCAAAAAATCAAACTTCAAAAACAAAATGACTTTTTTTTTGGTTTTTAATGGAAATAAATGATAATATAAGGTGTTTTATGGAATTTAAAATCCATTGTCAGGAAATGTGAAATGCATGTTCATAACAAATATTCAAAAAATATGCAAAAAATTGAATTGGTTGCACGGTTAATAACGAAACTTGATGTAACTTTGTAACCCGGAAAGTTTAATGAGTTACCTGAAATTAATTCTGTTATACAATGAAGACGCAAATCAATAAGGTTGTAATTCTGGGGTCAGGGGCCTTAAAAATTGGAGAGGCCGGTGAGTTTGACTATTCCGGGTCGCAGGCAATAAAAGCTTTAAAGGAAGAAGGTATTTATACCATCCTGATAAATCCAAATATTGCTACTGTTCAAACATCTGAAAAGCTGGCCGATAAAATATACTTCCTGCCGGTTACCCCATTTTTTGTTGAACAGGTAATTAAAAAAGAGAATCCGGAAGGTATTATGCTGGCTTTTGGAGGCCAGACCGCCTTAAATTGCGGAGTTCAGCTATACGAAAAAGGAATTCTTGAGAAGTATAATCTAAAAGTTCTTGGTACCCCGGTGCAGGCAATTATAGAAACGGAAGACCGTGAAATTTTTGCCAATAAACTAGCCGAAATTGATGTTAAAACCCCGCGTAGCATTGCCGTTACTACGGTTGAGGATGCCGTTAAAGCTGCTGAAACACTCGGTTTTCCCTTAATGGTGCGGGCTGCTTATACATTGGGCGGTATGGGCAGCGGGTTTTGTTTAAATACAGAAGAGCTGATTAAACGAGCTGAAAATGCATTTTCCTACTCAAACCAGATTTTGGTTGAAGAATCGCTGAAAGGTTGGAAAGAGGTTGAATACGAAGTTGTGCGTGATGTCTATAATAATTGTATCACGGTTTGTAATATGGAAAATTTCGACCCGCTGGGCATTCATACGGGCGAAAGTATAGTGGTTGCGCCATCGCAAACATTGTCAAACTCTGAGTATCATAAGCTTCGCGAATTGGCCATAAAAATTATTCGTCACATTGGAATTGTTGGTGAGTGTAACGTACAGTATGCCCTTGACCCTAATTCTGAAGATTACAGGGTAATAGAGGTAAATGCCCGCTTGTCGCGCTCCAGCGCCCTGGCATCCAAAGCCACAGGCTACCCACTTGCCTTTGTAGCAGCAAAGCTTGGGTTAGGATACGGATTGCACCAGCTTAAAAATTCGGTTACCAAGCAAACTGTTGCATTTTTTGAGCCTGCTCTTGATTATATTGTTTGTAAAATTCCGCGTTGGGATTTGAATAAATTTACCGGCGTTTCCAAACAAATTGGTTCCAGCATGAAGAGCGTAGGCGAAATTATGGCCATTGGCCGTACTTTCGAAGAGGCTATTCAGAAAGGCTTACGAATGGTAGGGCAGGGAATGCATGGTTTTGTGGGCAACCAGCCGCTTAAAAATAAAGACATTCATCAGGAACTGACCGAACCAACCGACCAGCGTATTTTTGCCATTGCCGAAGCACTTGACCAAGGCATGACCGTTGATGAAATTCACCAACTTACCAAAATTGACAAGTGGTTTATTGAGAAACTTAAAAATATAACCAATCTTAAAGACCAACTGAGCAATTACAAAACATTGGAAACGCTGCCTGATGGATTGCTCAGAGATGCCAAAAAAATTGGTTTTTCCGATTTCCAGATTGCCAGAATTGTATTAAAAACCTCTTCTTTACAAATGGAAGAAGGTTTACTGACTGTTCGCAAATACAGGAAGGAACGGAACATTCTTCCTGTTGTTAAACAGATTGATACACTTGCAGGTGAGTTTCCTGCTCAAATCAATTATCTCTACCTTACCTATAACGGAACGCACCATGATGTTGAATTTGAAAAAGACGGGCTGTCGGTTGTGGTTTTGGGGTCGGGCGCTTACCGCATTGGCAGCAGCGTTGAATTCGACTGGTGCAGTGTAAATGCTGTACAAACGGTTAACGAACAAGGATTCCGGTCGGTAATGATAAACTATAATCCTGAAACAGTAAGTACCGATTATGATGTTTGTAGCCGATTGTTTTTTGATGAACTAACGCTCGAAAGAGTTTTGGATATAATCGACTTAGAGGTGCCAAAAGGCGTGGTTATTTCGGTTGGTGGTCAAATTCCCAACAATCTGGCCATGCGTTTGCACCGTCAGCATGTACCTATTTTAGGAACTTCACCTGAAAGTATCGACAGGGCTGAGAACCGCCAGAAATTCTCTTCACTGCTTGATGAGTTGGGTATTGACCAGCCCCGGTGGAGCGAATTAACCACCATTGAGGATATTTATGCTTTTGTTGATGAGGTTGGATTCCCGGTTTTGGTGCGCCCATCGTATGTGTTGTCGGGAGCTGCCATGAATGTTGTTAGTAACCGCGAGGAATTGCAACATTTTTTGGAGCTGGCAGCCAACGTTTCCAAACAATACCCAGTGGTAGTGTCGGAATTTATTGAACAGGCCAAAGAAATTGAAATTGATGCAGTTGCCCGTAACGGTGAAATTGTGGCTTATGCCATTTCGGAGCACATAGAGTTTGCCGGAGTTCATTCGGGTGATGCTACCATTGTATTCCCGCCCCAGAAATTGTATGTGGAAACCATCCGCCGGGTAAAGCGTATTTCGAAAAAAATTGCTGCGGCACTCAATATTTCTGGTCCTTTTAACATGCAGTTGCTGGCCAAGGATAACGACATAAAAGTTATTGAGTGTAACCTGAGGGCTTCGCGAAGTTTCCCCTTTGTATCTAAAGTGTTGAAAGTGAACCTGATTGATATTGCAACCCGTGTCATGCTTGGGTTACCTGTTGAGAAGCCTAATAAAAGTTTATTCGAACTGGATTATGTTGGTATAAAGGCGCCTCAGTTTTCGTTTGCCCGTCTGCAAAAGGCCGATCCAGTTTTGGGTGTTGATATGGCATCAACAGGCGAGGTTGGGTGTATTGGAGAAAATTATTACGATGCTGTTCTTCAAGCCATGCTTTCGGTTGGGTACAGGATACCAAAGAAAAACATACTGATTTCGTCGGGCCCCTTGCGCGACAAGATAGAACTGCTTAACAGTGCAAGATTATTAGTTGATAAAGGCTATAATTTATATGCTACCAGTGGAACTCACCGGTTTTTTGAAGAAAACGGCATAAAAACAAAACTGTTGCATTGGCCCGATGAACCCGATAAAAAACCAAACACCATTGATTATATCAGGGAGAAGAAAATCGACCTGGTAGTGAACATCCCTAAAAACTTATCGAAAGGAGAATTGAAGAATGGTTACCAGATTCGTCGTAGTAGTATCGACTTTAATATCCCTTTAATTACCAATGCCCGTTTGGCCAGTGCATTTATTTATTCGTTTTGCAAAATGAGCATGGACGACATATCCATTAAAAGCTGGGATGAGTATAAATAGCTTGCTATTTGAACTCAATGTTTGTAAATTTAAAAGAGGCCGTCTCAAAAGCAATTTTGGGCGGCCTTTTGTTTTTTTGGCTAAACCCATATTTGGGAATAGACAGAAATCCTAGCCATCTGTTTTTTTGTAAATCAGCACTGTTTTACGTTCTAAAAACGTTAAAAGACA
>CALEUX010000104.1 GCA_937920475.1 uncultured Marinilabiliaceae bacterium | reverse complement strand
TGTAGCTGCGTGAGTGGGCGCTGGGCGAAAAGCCACGAATCCCAAATGATGAAGATACTCCGGGGTATTGAATGATGTCCAGATTGGTCACACTTTTGAGCAGGTCGGCCACATTGGTAGCTGACGACATGCTGATGACGGCCTGGTCGATGACTTCAATTTTCTGCGGTAAATCTTTGAGTTTGGCGTTGGTGCGCGAAGTGGCAATGGTTACTTCACTGATGTGGTAGTGACGTAGAGTGTCGCCTTCGTTTTCTGCTAATGCAGATGATGCAATCAGGCATAGAAATAACGACAGAATAGTTTTTTGCATTTCTTTTAAATTTATAGTTTAATAAAAAGATATTAACCATAAACTTTCGGACGTTCCGGAATGTGCCCGGGCTGCCAATTGGAACATGAGGAATTGACTGATAAATCAATCACATCGCTTTTATCCCGAAAGCTATGATTCATTGGTTGACATTGGCAGGTCTTCTGGCTCGTTCCGGTTTTTGAGGCCTTCCCATCCCGATAAATCGGGAAAGTGGCATGAGTGTTTCAAAAACCTTTTAATAGAACTTACAGCTGCGGGTACAGCTCCGGAATTTTCTTTTCAGAATCACCGGATTCCCTTTTAATCCTAAAGCGGCATGCACTTCAGGAAACCAAATCTGGTGCAAATATAACATTTTATATTTACATGAAATTTTATATTGCTATTGTTTATGATTATTATTTGATTGATTGAATAATCTATTGCCGGTCACTGTTTTATGGTGGTTGTTTATGTCGGTGCGATGGGTTTTCAGGATGTTTCCCGATACCGGAAATATCACAGGCTTTCCCGATAAGGGATTGGTTTGTGCGATGACGACGGCATTGTAAACTGCTTCAATATTTTGAAATGTGAGCACTTCGGCCGGTGTTCCTTGTGTATAAATTTTGCCATCGTTGATGAGAATAAGCTGGTCGCAATATTCTGCAGCCAGATTCAGGTCGTGAATTATCATCAAGACAGTAAGATTCAGTTCTTTATTCAGAGATTGAATGAGGTTGAGCATCTGCATCTGGTGGTTAATGTCGAGGTGCGATGTGGGCTCGTCCAGCAACAGCAGTTCGGGCTCTTGTGTGAGCGCCTGCGCTATGGCTGCCAGTTGCTGCTCGCCACCACTCAGCTGCGACATCTGTTTTTCTCTATAATGATAGATGCCCGTGAGCCGCATGTATTTTCTGGCTAATACTTTGTCGCGTGCCGATTCCAAAAAGTTGAAAGCATTGCGGTGGGGCAATCTGCCCAGCAGCACATAATCCTGCACCGTCATGTCTGTACCTTCCGGAAATTGAGAGACGACGGCCATTTTACGTGCTTTCTCGCGCAGTTTCATGCTTTCAAGTGGCACACCCGATAAACAAATGCTGCCTTTCTTTATGGGCAGAATGCCCGAAATACCTTTGAAAAGTGTTGTTTTTCCCGAGCCGTTTGGGCCAATGATGCCGGCAAATGCGCCTCTTGCAACAGAGAGGCTGATGCCATTCAGGTTGAAACTTTTTCCATAGCCGCAACTGATAGAGTTTAGCGCGAGGTAGTTATTTGCCATGATGCTCTTTTTGGATTCGCGATTTGTTCAACACAATCATAAACACAAAACCGCCAATGATGCCGGTAATAACCCCAATGGGCAGTTCGTTGGGCGATATCACGGTGCGTGCCAGTATGTCGCAGGCAATTAGAAAGATGCTTCCTCCTAAAAAAGAGCTGATGAGCATTAAGCGGTGGTCGCCACCTGTCATCAGCCGCATAATGTGTGGTACCGCTAAGCCAACAAATCCTATCACGCCTGCCACCGACACACAAACTCCGGTAAGCAGCGACGCCACAATAAATAGTATTCTTACCGAAAACGTGGTGTTAATGCCCAAATGCGTGGCTTTGTTTTTGCCCAGCTGTAGTGCGTTGAGCTGGTTAACGAACAGGTAGCTTCCGGCAAGTCCTATTATCGAGGTGATTGTAGCCACTTTTATCAGGTGATGGTTGGGTTCGTCCAGCGAGCCCATAATCCAGAATATGATGCCATGCAGGTTTTCGGCTGTGGTCACCGACATCAGAAACATCATGGACGAGGAGGCCACAAAACTTATCATCACCCCGATGAGCAACATGCGGGTTATATCGGCGCCGCCACGCAGAAATCCAAGTATGCCCACCAGGAAAATGGTGACTGCCGCGCCCGAGAATCCAGCCAGTGGCAGCATATAACCATGCCCGGTAAGGTGCAGTCCGCCTACAATGGCCAGCGCCACACCAAAGGCGGCTCCACCGGAAATGCCAAGCGTGTAGGGCTCTACCAGTGGGTTGCGGAATACACCTTGTAAAATGGTTCCCGATAAACTTAACGCGCTACCCACAGCAAATGCCAACACGATGCGTGGCATGCGAATCTGTGTGAGAATGAAATACTCGGTCCCTTCCCCTGTGCGCACAATTTCAGGTATCTGGGAAATGGGAATGTTGGCTTCACCTGTGGCGATGGATGCCAGAACCACCACTGCCAAAATCACCAACTGACCGCTAATAAACATTAATTGATGAATGGGTTTACTCATCACGATATTGGGTTAGTGGGTTTGTGCTATCAGTTCGTTAAGAATCTGCAGTGTTTTCAAAAAGTCAGGTGGTGTGGGCGTGCAGGCCATATCAGACTCAACAATGAATACCCTATTATTGCTAACTGCCGGCAGGTGTGCGTAGCTGCGCCAGGTTTTCACCTCTTCGTCGCCCACTATGCCCATGGTTACCACTACAATTACGTCAGGCTTGTTCACAAGCACATACTCTCTTGTGAGGGTTCCGCGTGTAAGTCCGTCGGCGATGTTTTTACCGCCCAGAAAGGTGATGTAATCATTCATAAAAGTGTTTTCCAAAACGGCATAAAGCGGTTTGGCACCTATCTGTATAAAAAATCGCAATGGCTCAGACGAGCGTTTCTGTGCCCTTATTTCAGCAACCTGCTTTTTGGCATCTACTACAATGGCATTGGCTTTTTCGTCCTTTCCAAGAATAGTTCCCAGATTGACGAACTGTGTGCAAATCTCGTCAAACGATTTTGGCGTGCTGAACACCTCTACTCGCAGACCGGCCTTTCGGAGCATGGCAATGGTTTCAGGATTGGTAATGGTGGTAGCTACTACCAGGTCGGGCCGCATGGATACCACTTTTTCTATGTTTACTTTCACCGCAGTGGCTACCACCTTTTTGTTGTCGCTTTTGGCGATGTGGCAAAAAGAGGTGTGCCCCATGAGTTTGTCTGCTGCTTCCAGATAGTAGATGCTTTTTGTTAATGAGGGTGCAAGTGAGATGATGCGCTCAATTTTCTGTGACGTTACAGATGCGATGGAGATAAACAGCAATATCGAGGTTAAGAGGGTTTTCATTTTTTTGTGATTTTAGAGGTTGTGGATGGAGAGGAAAAAGTGACCGTTTTCGTGATATCTGTTTTTTCGGGTAAATGCTACCGGCTTTTGGAAAAGCGGGCCATCGAATACAAATGTGTGGTATTCGCCCTGCTCGGCACATGGGTCAATTCCGTCTAAACGGCAGATATCGTTGTAAAATGAGAGGTCCAGTTGGCGGTCGAGCCAGTGGTCGGCAAGTGCGTCACTCTTTACTGCCACCGTGATGGCTTTAAAGCCCTCGTCGATGAAGGATTTTAGCAGAGATGCGGTATCCTCACCCCACAACGGAAATACTGGAACAATGCCGCATTCGCTGCACACGCGCTCAATCCAGTCGCGGTGCGCTTGCAGGTAGATGTCGCCAAAAATACCTGAGTCAACGCCCTGTGCTTTTAGTTTTGCGATGGCCAGTTTAAACTGCTGCTCGTAATCCTGTCGCGATGTTGGCTGCTGAAACAGTGGCAGATTCATGCAGGAGGCCTGTTCTTTTATCAATGCCGATGGGATGCCATGCGAACCGGAGTGGTCGCCCGAGGCATCGCACATGTTCAATAAGGTATGCACCCCGTTGGGGTAATCCTTTAGAAAACGGTGCAAGGCATACATACAGTCCTTGCCGCCGCTCCACGAAGCAAAAGCTTTCATTAGAAAACGGTTAAGCCTTCACGAAAAAAATAGAATAGTAATTACTCTCAAACTTTTTCCCCGAAGTTCGGATAAAACATTAGATTGATTGGCAGGTCTTCTGACTCGTCCCGGTTTTTGAGCCTTCCCATCCCGATACACCGGAACAGTGGCAAAAGATTTCAAAAACCCTGAAAAGGACTTACAGCTGCGGGTACAGCTCCGGATTTACACCGGATTCCCATATTAAGGTTTCCCCTGAAAAGGAGAAATCCACCAATTATTGATACAGCAAAAATAGTGAAAGTTATTTATCTGGAAAGATTAGGTATCGTTTTTTTGTTTATGATTATTTAAAAGCCAAATAGTTTTTTAATCTTCAGAAAAATATCAGTATTGTTGTAAATCCCTATAAATTCTTCGGCACCCGGGCCATAAGCAAATACCGGTACCATCACAGCCGAATGGTCGGTGGTGGTATAACGGGCAGTTACGGTTCCTGCAGTGTAATTACCACCGTTAATGGTCATGCCTCCAGTTTCGTGATCGGCAGTTACTATAACCAGCGTTTCACGGTTTTGAGCTGCAAATTCCAATGCTTTACCAACGGCTATGTCCATATCGAGAACTTCATTAATAATGTAAGGCGTGCTGTTGGCATGGCCTCCCCAATCAATTTGCGATCCTTCTACCATCAAAAAGAAGCCTTTTTTATCTTGCTTCAGTACATCAATGGCTTTTTGAGTGGCCACAGGCAGCATATTTCCACGGTTGGGATAAGTTTCAGTGTGTTCGGCGGCGGCAAATATGGCCATGGGTGCTTTCTGAATCGACTGAGCTTCATCCAACCCAGAGAACACCGAGTACCCTTTTGCACGCAATTCTTCAACCAGATTTCGTCCATCTTTACGTTTGGTAAAATGATCTTCTCCACCACCAATGAAAATATCGATGTCGGTTTTTAGAAAATCAGCGGCAATTTCTTCATACATATTACGCGAAGGCTGGTGGGCTATAAAAGAGGCTGGGGTGGCATGAGTGATAGCTGACGTTGAAACCAATCCGGTGGCTTTTCCCCTTTCATCACTTATCTGAAGTATGGATTTTACCGGTTGTTTGTTAATGTCAACGCCAATGGCACCATTGTAGGTTCTAACGCCTGTAGCGATGGCTGTTCCACCGGCCCCTGAGTCGGTTACAAATCTGTCGGCACTCTGGGTTTGAATAAAGCCAATGTGCTTCATGTGGTTGATATTAAGTTGTCCCCTATTGGCTACTAAGCCTGCATAAACCTGAGCAACACCCATTCCATCACCAATAAACAGAATGATATTTTTGGGTTTACTTTTAAATTTTGGCTGTTTTATTGTAACAACTTCATGTTTGGCCGTATTGGTAAAAGTGGCCAGTGAATCGCTTTTTTGGGCATGTATGGTGGTTAATCCTACCAAAACCATCCATGCTATCAATGTAAATCTTTTCATCGTTTTATAATGTTTTTTGTAATACTATTTAAACAACAAATATTCTTATTTTTTTTAAGAAAATGCATCAATTAAGGGTATAATAGTAATTATTTAACATTATAGTGACAAGTCTACAGAAAAAGGCAGGTGTCTTTAGCTGCTAGTTCTTAGTTCCTGGCAGCTAATACCTAGCACTTTTAATATGTATGATTGACAAAACATTAGTACATTATTGGTAGATTTATTTAGAATTGGTTTATTACTTTCCATTTTAGAGGTGTGGTGCTGATATCTCTATTTTCATATCAAAAACTTCAATCGGAGGTCTTTTAGTAAAAGCATCTTTTCCTCCCGCTATCCCTTAATTCCTATATATGTTTGGGGTGGCAGCCCATTGGGGACTAAAGGGCGAATATTGGAAATGCTTAATAACAATAACTAAACGACAATTGTTTTTGTGTATTAAGTTTGTTTAAATATATTTGCAAAAATAATTAAGCTTGCTTAAATTTGTATTTTAGTTTATTAAAAATGTCTGTTTCTATTGATAATTTTCTGAAGGCTGTTTACGTTCTCGGTATTGAGGAAGGTAAAAAGGTAACCGGCTCGGCGCTGGCCGCCAGGCTGGGTATTAGCTCTGCAGGTATTACCGATATGTCGCGTAAACTTTCACGAAAGGGAATTGTTGATTACTCACCTTACAAAGAGATTGTATTAACTGAAACCGGAAAACTGGAAGCACTTCAGGTTATTAGAAAGCATCGTTTATGGGAACTCTTTTTATATAAAGTTTTGAATATGGATATGGCCGATATACATAAGGAAGCTGAACGGCTGGAACATGAAACATCCATTGAATTAATGCATCGGCTGGATGAGTTTCTTGGGTTTCCACAATACGATCCGCATGGCGAGCCCATTCCCTCTATAGAGGGATTATTGCCCGATGAATCAGATTTAATACCTTTAGTTGAGGTTAACGAAGGCATGCGGGTGAAAATTATCAGAATTAGTATTCGCGAAAAAGAGGTTTATGAAATGTTTCAGCATTATGGTATAAAACCAGGAATTAAAATAGAAGTTATTCGCCTGTTCGATTTTGATGGAAGTATGGAAATAAGAATTAAAGGAGAAAAACTAATTTTACCCGGTTCTTTGGTTACCCTTATTTTATGTAAGGAAGGTAAAAATGTTCATTATGGAGATCAATAATGTTTTATTTGCATTTGGGCTAACACTGCTGGCCGGCTTATCTACCGGAATTGGCAGTGCCATGGCTTTTTTTGCCAAACGTACCAATACTAAATTTTTATCAATAGCGTTGGGGTTTTCAGCTGGCGTCATGATTTATGTCTCATTTGTTGAAATATTTGTGAAGGCAAAAGAGGAGCTTACAGGTTACATGGGTGAGCACAGTGGAACTTGGGTAACCGTTCTTTCGTTTTTTGGAGGGATGCTACTCATCGCACTGATTGATAAATTAATTCCAAAGAAAGAGAATCCGCATGAGGTGAATCTGATTGAAAATATGACTGAAGACCAGCGGGAAAAGAAAAAGAAAGAGAAAAAGCTTATGCGCATGGGACTGATGACCGGATTGGCCATTGGCATTCACAATTTCCCTGAAGGTTTGGCGACTTTTACAGCGGCCCTGGCCGATCCCAACCTGGGTATTGCCATTGCAGTGGCCATTGCCATTCACAATATTCCTGAAGGAATTGCTGTTTCGGTGCCCATTTTTTATGCTACAGGCAGCAGGCGAAAAGCATTTAAATTCAGCTTTTTGTCGGGCCTCTCTGAACCCATTGGGGCATTGGTTGGTTATTTGATTTTAATGCCGTTTATGGGGCCATTATTGTCGGGGATTGTTTTTGCATCGGTAGCCGGTATAATGGTTTTTATAAGTTTTGACGAACTTTTGCCCGCTGCCCGCGAATATGGCGAGGCGCACCTGTCAGTGTACGGGTTGTTTGGAGGAATGCTGGTTATGGCTGTAAGTTTATTAATGTTTATTTAGGCCGTAATTGATATTTTTTTGGACAAAAAGCTTAATTCTAGCAAATCAGAAATCTACTAAAAGGAATGAGAGATAAATATTCTGCTTTATTAAGATGGTGTCTGTTAATACTATTTATTAGTTATTATGGGAGTATTAAGTTGCTTTCTCATTCCCACAATTTCAATGGTGTTACAGTAGTTCATTCTCATCCCTATAAGTCAAATCCGGATGGCCAATCACATAGTCATTCGGCATCTGAGTTGTTGGTTTTACACTATTTATCTGATTATGTTTCCACAACAGCGGTAACTTTTTGTTTGCCGGATATTGTTTTTTCTTTTGTGGAAGTTAATAATTTCATAAACAATCCTCAGCATGGATTGCCATATCCCTGTTATACCTATTCTTTACGAGGTCCACCAATTCATTTCATATAATTCTACTTTGACAGATTACGATTCTTTTAGGTTATTTTTGAAAACAAACATGCTTAAAAGTGAATTATTGATAACCAGCCCCAACGGGGCAACATCATCAGCATAGGGCAACGCCCTATGAAGGTAAACCAAACCAAATAGTCGCCCTGTAAGGGCAAAATCAGTTTGTGATTTAAAAGTGTCAAAGTAGAAATAAGTTGATGTCTTTTCTGAAATCTTAAAAATTGAGTAAAAAAGGACGTGCTAAATACAGTCCTATATTGCTTAATTTGAGGTATTTAAAAATGACAAAAGTTTAGCAGTTAACGAATATTATTATCTGCTGTTTTCTGATTAATTTCTACTTTTTTATAACTGACTCTTTGATACAGAGCATTGACAATTATGAATTCTGGACTCAACCTCGAATTGCATTTTAGAATTCTGAATTCAAATTCCAAAGGGTTTATATATAAATAAGAAGTAGTTTTTTAAAATTAATAAAACCTTTGATTTATGAAGCGAATTTATATATTGATACATATTCTTGTTTTAACCTCTTTGATTGGGTATGCCCAGCGAAATACCGATGCTAATATGTTTGGCCATGTGGTAAACAAAAAAACCGGAGAACATATCCCATTTATTAGTGTAGCATTAAAAGGAACAACTATTGGGACGGCCACCGATCTTACAGGTCATTATTTTTTAAAGAATCTACCCCTTGGAACGTTTACAGTTGTGGCAACCGGAATTGGTTATAAGCCGATTGAGAAAATTGTTGTTTTGCGTGAAGGGATTAGTCTGGAAGTAGATTTTGAGGTTGAAGAGGACAAAATAATGCTTGAGGGAGTGGTTGTATCAGCAAATAGAACAGAAACCCGAAGAAGAGAGGCGCCTTCAATCGTCAATGTTATTACACCTATGTTGTTTGAAAATACTAATTCTGTTTGTTTAGCCCAGGGGCTTAATTTTCAACCAGGGGTAAGGGTTGAGAATAATTGTCAGAATTGCGGTTTTACACAGGTGCGGATAAATGGTTTAGACGGACCTTACTCCCAAATATTAATAGATAGCAGACCTGTTTTTAGCTCATTGGCTGGAGTATATGGTTTAGAACAAATACCGGCCAACATGATAGAGCGTGTTGAAGTTGTTCGGGGTGGAGGTTCGGCAATATTTGGGTCAAACGCCATTGCCGGAACAATTAATATAATTACCCGTGAACCAGTTGCAAATACAGCTGAGTTTTCAAATACAACCAGTTTAATTTATGGTAGAAAACCCGATGTTAGTACAACTTTAAATGCTTCTGTAGTCTCAGATGATCACAAATCCGGAATTATGATATTTGGTTCCTCCAGGCAAAGATCCCCATTTGATTATAATAATGATGATTTTTCCGAAATAGGGAAGCTCAATGCTAAAAATGTCGGATTCAGAGGTTATTATAAAACCGGAAATTACAGTAAGCTTTCATTTGAATATCATAATCTTGGAGAATACAGACGTGGTGGAGATGAATTCAATTTACCTCCCCATGAAGCTAATATTGCAGAGGAATTGAATCATAATATCAATAATGGAGGACTAAAGTTTGATCTTTTCTCAAAAGATTACAAACACCGTTTAAGTGTGTTTACCTCTATGCAAAAAGTTGAAAGAAACAGCTATTATGGTACAAGTAAAGATCCTAACGCTTATGGTAAAACAGATGACAATACTTTTGTTGGAGGTTTTTTATATGTTTTTTCACTGGATACATTCCTTTTTATGCCATCCGATATAACTTTTGGGGCAGAAGTGAATACCAATAAACTCAATGATAGCGCCCCAGGCTATGGAAAATTTCTTGAACAAGAAGTTCACACTGAAAGCTTTTTTATTCAGAATGAGTGGAAAAGTAGAATCTTTAGTTTACTTATTGGAGGTCGTTTGGATAAACATAATTTAATAGAAAAGCCTGTGTTTAGTCCAAGGCTCAATGTTCGTTATGCTTTATCTGATGCATTTAATTTAAGGGCGAGTTATTCCGGTGGATTTAGGGCGCCTCAGGCATTTGATGAGGATCTGCATGTGGATATAATTGGCGGTCGGCCTGCAATAATAAAACTTGATCCTAACCTGGAAATGGAAAAATCAGATAGTTATAGTGCCTCTATTGACTTTTATCAAAACTTTGGAGCCGTTCAAACCAATTTTCTGGTTGAAGGTTTTTATACTAGTTTAAATGATGTTTTCGTTTTGGAAGAAGCCGGCATTGACGAGTTTGGGAATTTAATTCTTGAACGAACCAATGGCTCGGGAGCTGTTGTGGCGGGAATTAATCTTGAAGGTAGAATAATACCAGGACAAAGCTGTCAGGTGCAATTTGGGGCCACCTTTCAATCCAGCAAGTATAATCAACCACTCCAATGGAGCGATAATCCATTTTTAAAACCACAGCGAAAAATGTTTCGAACACCCGATAGATATGGCTATATAACATTTACTTGTGAGCCGGTTGCAGGTTTTAATTTTTCGTTGACTGGTACATATACAGGAAGCATGTTGGTTCAGCATTTTGCCGGATATATACCAGAGGATACCCAGAAAACAACACCTGATTTTTTTGATTTTGGAATTCGTTTATCCCGTATGTTTGTATTGCATAAACATACTAAACTCCAAATTAATGGTGGTTTTCAGAATATTTTTAACAGTTATCAGAAGGATTTTGATAAAGGAGAACTGCGTGATGCCGGATATGTTTATGGGCCATCATTACCAAGATCAGTGTTTTTTGGCATTAAATTATCAATTTAAATTTTTATAAAGCAGAACATATTTATTTTTGTAACTGTTTAAATTCGAAATTAAGATGACAGGTTAACAATGAAACATATAGAGATGAACTTTGTTAGCCTGTCACTTGTTTTTGGGCTTGCAATCAGTATTAATATTGGCTAATTGTACTTAATTGAAGGCTTGATTTTTCCTAAAACAAGCTTCTGAGAAACTATTATAAAATTACGATGCGACAACTGCTATGTGTAATTATAACAATACTGTGCTTTAGTTTAAAGGTTGGAGCACAAAGCTTAGGGGATATGAGTTCTGACAGAAAAACTCATACAAAAACCGCAATGGCTCTGCCCAAAGGCATTATCCAGATTGAAACCGGCTTTCATTATGAAGGCGATCGTGAGTCGGGTTTAAAAGTCTCTTTTTTTAATTTGAACACTACACTTTTGCGTTTGGGTGTTACTGATGGGTTTGAGCTCCGGTTAGAAGGCGCTTACTCAAAATTGTCGGTGAATGGCAATGGCGTTAACGGAATGAGTCCTGTGAAAATTGGGTTTAAATCGCAGGTGGCAACTTCCAATGGTTCGTCGCCTGATATTGCCATTATAGGTGGTTTAGTGCCGGCTAACTCGGGCTCCCGACATTTTAGTGATGCGCGTTGGGGGATTGAGGCATTAAGTGCTTTCGGATGGAGTTTGCCCAAAAAATTAGATATTGGTGCCAATATAGGTTTTGTTATCGATACGGACTTTCAATCTTTTCAAGTGCCGGTTTCCGGTGCATTGGGTTTTCCAATTGATTATAAGTTGGGTGGGTTTGTGGAGTTGATTGGAGTATTTCAAAAAAGTGATGATACGCAAATATCAGGGGCCACAGGACTAACCTATAAACAAAGCACAGATTTACAATTTGATATTTATATTGGCAAAGGTATTAATAAACCCGCCAACGACTGGTTTTATGGGTTTGGCTTAAGTTGGCGCATGGGGCCGTTATTCAGGTAGTTGTTATGAAGAGAAAAGAACTTTTTGATAGTGTTATTTCATGGTTTCAGGAAAATATGCCTGTGGCCGAGACTGAGCTTCATTACAATACACCTTACGAATTGTTAGTGGCTGTAATTTTATCGGCCCAATGTACCGATAAACGGGTTAATCAGATTACGCCTGCTTTTTTTAATCGTTTCCCCAATGCAGCAGTGCTTGCCCAAGCGGAAGTGGATGAGGTTTTTGAGTATATCCGCTCGTGCAGTTATCCTAACAGCAAGAGTAAAAATCTTTTGGGCATGGCTCAAACTCTGGTTCGTGAGTTTAATGAGGTTGTACCTGACGATGTGGATGAGTTACAGAAACTGCCCGGAGTGGGGCGTAAGACTGCCAATGTTATTGCTTCGGTGGTGTTTAATAAACCGGCTTTGGCGGTTGACACCCATGTTTTCAGAGTGGCAGCGCGCATAGGTTTGTCGGTTAATGCCAAAACACCTCTGGAAACCGAACGGCAACTGGTTAAATATTTACCTGAAGAACTCTTGCCCATTGCGCATCATTGGTTAATTCTGCACGGAAGGTATGTTTGTATAGCCCGCAAGCCCAAATGTGAGACTTGCGGACTTAGTCAGTTCTGCAAATATTTCAAGGATAAAGGAGCAGAAAAATAGTTCAGGCTAAAAAGAAACCCTGACTACCACCGGCAAATGGTCGGATGGAAATCGATAGTTCAGAAAATCGGTTAAGGCTCCATATTTTTGCACTTTAAATTCTTTCGATACAAAAACATAGTCGATTCGCTCATCGAGTGGTGCATTCATTTTAAAACCTGAAAAAGTACCCACAGGTCCGTAGGGTTTTGTTTTTGAAACCAGGTAGCTATCATTCAAAAAGGAACTGATATGCTGAACCTGCTCTGTGTCGGGGGGTGAGTTTAAATCGCTGCAAAAAATAACAGGTAAACCTTTAGCAATCTCCTTTATTTTTTCGATGATGAGTCGTCCCGATTGACGACGGGCTTCAATACCCTGATGGTCGAAATGAGCATTGAACACATAAAACTCCTTACGACTTTTTGTATCGCGGAATTTCGCCCATGAGCAAATTCTGTTACAGCAGGTGGCGTCCCAGCCTTTGGATGGAATCTCAGGGGTTTCACTAAACCAGAAATCGCCGGAGGTCAACAGCTTAAACCGCTCTTTATTATAGAAAATGGCAGAATGTTCACCACCAGTTAATCCATCATCACGTCCGGCCCCTGTATATGCCCAGCCATCCATTTCTAGCAAATCTTTAATCTGACTATGCAACAACTCCTGTGTGCCCATAATGTCGAATTCATGATAGGCAATCAGATTCTTTACAAACTCTTTTCGATTGGGCCAGGCATTTTCACCATCGTTAGGCGTATCGAACCGAAGATTAAAAGTGGCCACATTAAAACTTGTTTTGTGTTGGGCATCAAGGGTAACGCTTTTAAAAACTAAAAGTACAAGGATGGTTAAGGATGTTAAATTTCTTATCATATCTGCATTTAAATGGTTTTTGAATTCGAAAATTAAAAGTACGACAGTTATTTTGAAACACAAATTGTTATTAGAAATTAAACACAATGGGGCAATCAAAGGTGCTGCCTGTTGATGGTGATTTCCCATTGTGTTGTTATTTTTAAACCTTTTTGTCTAAGGTTCCATCTATTCTGTTAATGTAATCACATCTGAAATTGTCTCGTCAGAATTGGTTCCAATGTAAATTACAAATTCTCCGGCTTCAGCTTTAAAACTCATGTCATGATGGTAAAATGCCAGTTCGTTAATTCCAATGGTGAAATGTACATCTTTGGATTCTCCGGCTTTTAAAAATATTTTCTGAAAACCTTTAAGTTCTTTGACAGGCTGTGTGATACTTCTGATTTTGTCGTAAATGTATAACTGAACCACTTCTTCTCCATCTACCTTGCCGGTATTGGTCAGCTTTATGCTGGCAGTTATTTTTTCGTTGCTATTCATATAATTTTTGCTAAGCATTATATTGCTGTAAGCAAAAGTGGTATAGCTTAAGCCATACCCAAACGAAAACTGTGGAGAGTTTGGTACATCCAGATAATTCGATCTGAATTTCTGAAATTCATCGCCTGAATTTGGGCGGCCGGTTGTTCGGTGATTATAATATATGGGTACCTGACCTACATTACGCGGAAATGTCATGGTGAGTTTTCCAGATGGATTGTATTTGCCAAAGAGGACATCGGCAATGGCGTTACCGGCTTCAATTCCCGGGTGCCAGGTAAGCAATATAGCATCGGCCAACTGAATTTCTTCTTCCAAAGCCAAGGGGCGTCCGGTCATTAAAACCAAAATCAGAGGTTTTTTGGTATTTGCCAAGGCTCTGATGAGTTTTTTTTGACTATCGGGGAGCGATATGGAAGACCGGCTGGATGATTCGCCACTCATCTCTGATGCTTCACCAATTACTGCTACCACAACATCTGACCGCTTTGCCAGCATTAAAGCTTCGTTTATCATGGCTTGGGGCGTACGTTCATCAATATCAATACGGGTGCCGAATACATTCACTTTCTGGGCAAATTCGGGGTCATCGGATATGTTGGCACCTTTGGCATAATGAATATTGGAGTTATTGCCTGTTGCATTCTTTAAACCTTCCAATACGGTAATTGATAATTGTGGATCGCCTGATACAGCCCATGTTCCAAGCATATTGTTTTTATTGTTAGCTAATGGGCCAATTAAGGCAATATTTCTGTCCTTTTTTAAGGGCAACAGGTTTTTATCGTTTTTAAGTAACACAAACGACCGGGCAGCTGCATCACGGGCAATTTCTCTGGTTTGAGCAGTCAGAATAGTCTTTTCAGGGCGCGACTCGTCAATGTAACGGTATGGGTCGCTAAATAAGCCTAATTTGTACTTGGCTTCGAGTATTCGGCGACAAGCCCTGTTGATGTCATTCAATGATAATTTCCCTTCTTCTAATGATTTTTTCAGGGTTGTAAGAAAGCCTTCGCCAACCATATCCATATCCAATCCGGCTTTTAGAGCCAGAGCTGAAACGGCTTGCAAATCGCCAAGGCCGTGATCCACCATTTCATTTACCGAGGTGTAATCTGATACTACAAAACCATCGAATTTCCAGTTGTTTCGGAGCAGGTCGGTGAGAAGCCATTTATTCCCGCTTGCAGGTATGCCATCTACATCATTAAATGAAGTCATAACGCATCCAACACCAGCATCAATTGCTGCCCTGAAGGGTGGTAAATAGACGTTGTACATGCGCAGCCTGCTCATATCAACAGTGTTGTAATCGCGTCCGGCTTCGGATGCTCCATAAAGGGCAAAGTGCTTAACTGTGGCCATTAGTGTATTGTTGCTGGTGAGGTCGTTGCCCTGATAACCACGAACCATAGCTTTGGCGATTTCTGAGCCCAGATAAGGATCTTCACCAGCCCCTTCGGCTACTCTGCCCCACCTGGGGTCCCGGGATATGTCAACCATGGGTGAAAAGTTCCAGTTAAGGCCATCTGCTGTGGCTTCTTCAGCTGCAGTACGTGCGGTTTTTTCAATCAGTTCCATGTCCCAACTGCACGATAAACCCAGCGGAATTGGAAATATGGTTTTGTATCCATGGATAATATCTGAACCGAAAAGCAAGGGGATTTTTAAACGGCTGTGCTCAACGGCCAGTTGTTGTGCCTGGCGAATTTTCTCCGGCCCTGTTATGCCAAAAATACCGCCCACATTTCCTTCTTTTATTTTCGTTTCTACATCGGTGCTTACTGCTGCACCTGTAGGAATACCTCCACCTGGTGTTATCAGATTTAGCTGTCCTATTTTTTCTTCAATGGTCATTTGGCTCATCAATTTACTGATGTATTTGTCCATTTCAGTTTCATGGCTTGTTCGCCCACAGGCTGAAAACACGACAATAATTAATGTTAAAAGGTCAAATCTCTTCATGGTCATCTTATCATTTAGTCATCTTTTATTTTTTCAATTTTGCAGAATTGCGGTTTTATAAAAGGGTTAGTGATCGGGATTAATATTCACCCACGCTTCAGCAGGCTGCAAAGAATTCTAATTGGTGCAATTTGAGTCCCAATCCTATATAGCGATTTACTTAAGTACAATGATATCTGCTTTAGTTTGCATCGCTTATTTTTTAATTACCAGTTTGCTCTGGAACCTGACTTTGTCTGTGGTGATTTCAATTAAATAGAGCCCGTTTGGTATTTGGTGTAAATTCAATGTATATTCGGGTGTTAAAGGCTGAAAGGATTTTGTAAATATATTTTTACCTTCCATGTTGAATAATTTCACCACGACAGCCTGTCCATTTATTTGATTTGGAATAACTAAGGAAAGCGCATTTTGAGTTGGATTAGGAAATAGTTTAATATCATCTGTTTTTTGTTGTTCTTTATTATTAGTGGTTTCATACGAAAAACCAAGTTTATTAAGACCGATCTGTAAATCAGGGTCTTTCATTACATAGTTCCACAGCAATCCTGAACGTTGGTTTTCAATCATAATAACTATTGGCCCCTGATCGATACCAATATAGGATTTCTGTACCCAATTCAACCGGTCGTTAAAAGCATCGTATGGGCCATAAATTCCAAATAAGTCCTTTCCACGTTCACGATAGAAGTATTTAAGAGCATTCAATGCCTCCTTTGGGGCATAGGGCATGCTCGCCAGGGCAGCAGTAGGACTAATGGTGCCATTGTCGTTGGCCCATGGTTGATGTGCGGTGTAGCCATAGGGGCTATCACTGGCCGTTAGTCCCCAGCATTTATGGCTATATCCTGGATGGTTTAAGGGATTTTCAATGGCATAGGCATGATGAATTCTTACAGTATTGATGTGTTCTGTCCAGTAATGGGCATATTTATCGGATAACCCACGCGGGTTAATGCCCAGAAAACTATAGTGAAGCCAGAATAGCGGGCCACCCCAATCGGGAGAAAGTTTAATGTTGTAGCCATAAAAACTCCGGCTGTTAACCATATTCCCGTTGCGAGCCCATCCTTGTTCATAAACTTCTTTTGGGATGCCATGCGTTGGCGATGATGCAGCCATGATATATGCTGCCAGACACTCGTCCCACCCGGAAACCTTCATGTTTTTTAAGAAGCCTGTGATTGGAGACCAGTGCCAGGTTAATACATTTTGGTTGCCATTGCGATACCAGTCCCAATTGATGGATTCCCATAGCTGGGTTGCGCTGCTTCGTATCAGAATAGATTTCTCATCATTTTCTGAAAAATAATTCCGAACACCCATAAGCCCCTGGGCAACATAGGCCGTTTCTACAATATCGCCACCATCATCATTGGGCCCGAATGGAATGGTTTTTAAAGTGTTACCATTATACCAATGCGACCATGCGCCATAGTGGCGATCGCAATTTTTTAGGGAGGCAAGAATTTTAAGAATGCGGTCTTTTATAGCTTCTCTGGATTCATATTCACGGTCGTATGCAACAATCATGGCCAGAAGCCCCATACCTGTTGCCCCCGAAGCCACTGTCAGGCCATCGCCGTTACTGCGTTCCAAAGCCATACCGCTGCTTTGGTGGGCGCCTTGCCAAAAATAGCGAAAGGCATACCTTTGAACCATATTCTTTAATTCATCATCTGTAAAATCGCGGGTTGCAGCTGTAGCTACTACAGGTTCTGATTCTCTTTCCTGAGCTATTGTAACTACACGATATATTATTGGTTTGGTTTTAACATTTGCCGGAATAAAATCCAGAAAGTAACTGCTTGTAGTTTGCGAGCGAATCGTAAAAGATTGACCGTTATCAAATGAAGCCAACACCCTGTATGTTAATTCTTCAAATGGTGCGTTCCAGGTAAGTTCAATATGGCTGTCGTAACCAGTTATTTGGAGATTTTCAACAGAGGGAATTTCGTCCTGCCATTTATAGGCCAGTATATTGTCGATTAATAATAAACGTGATGTGTTATTGGTTTCCGACTGATTAAACACAATACCCTTAATTTCACCAAAGTTTAAGTTTTGGTTTTCAGAATCGCCTATAACTATGTTGAGCGGCAGTCTGATTTTTGTCCATTTGCCAGCCGGAACCTCAATGTTGTAATCAGCTAAAGCATATAATTTTGAAACAGCATCGCCGCCGCTACTTTTTTTATTAGCCTTCAATCCTATCATAGGAAGCGCTGAGGCGGGAATACCAATCTCTGAATACAAGTAAAAGGAGAGAGAGTCCATGTTGGTTAAGTTAGCTGTTGACCAGTCGTTTCGATATATGGTAACTTGCCAGTTTCCATTTGCAGCAGAAGTGTAATTGAATTTCAGAGAAGTGTTTCCTTGCCAGGCAAATGTAGAGCAGGGTACTTTATCGTTCCATTGTGGGGCTCCCGGGGGATGGGCATATTCAAAGGAGCTTCCACCCAGGTCACCTAAATTCACAATGCCCTGATCGTAATAGGACATGCTGGTTCCTTCGGTGAAGAAAACAGCCTCCTGCCCAAAAGAGTAATGCCAAAAGCTAATAATCCAGCCAACCAATATCAAGGATAACTTCATTTATTCAACTTTTAGGATTTCATATTTTTCGGAGACTCCGTTTTCATTAATAGCTTCAATGGTAAAATAATAGGTTTTCTGGTTGTCCATAGCTTTAAACCAGTATTCATTAAAATCATGAACCATCACACAATTGTAGAGTTTATCGGGATGAATACCATAATAGATATTGTAAGCAAATGCATTGGCAACGGGGCTCCAGCGAATCCATGCACTTCGCTTGTCTTTTTCGGTTCTCAGCACCATGAAATTATTTACCGTATCGGGCTTTTTTCCGTTTCCATTGCCAAAAATCCTTAATCCGCTAATTGCAAATTTCCCGGCAGGTACGGTAATATTTTCAAGTTTGATGAAGCGGGCTTGAACCGTAGTTTTTAATTCGATGTAATCGTGAGGCACATCAGTTTTGTTTTGGCTTTTGTCAGCAAGCAGCTTCCATTTTTTCCCATCAGTTGAGTAAAACAGTTTATACTGATGAAACAAGCCAGTGGATTTTCCTATAAAAACGGTATCCATATCAGCTGGGAAGGAAACATCCTGATCGGCATAATTGATTTGAATGGCATGCACGGTTGAAACACTCCCCAAATCGGTTTGTATCCATTCTCCACGATCTCCGGTTTTAGCGCACCAATAAGTTTTTAGATTTTCATCGTTGGCATTATTGGCATGAAAGCCTCCATAAGTTGAGGAGACGGTTATCGGTTTTTTGAAATTAAGCAGGTACCAGTCGGGTCGTGATTTCTGCTGTTTTTTGGCATCTTCAGGTAAAAAAAGTGGATAATCGCCAAATGCTGTATTGCACCACATTACTCCATCTTCATCAAATCCTGCCGGCCAAATTCCAAGTCGTCTTTCAAAATTATTCTTTACACTTATCATAATGGTGCTTACATGCCAGTAATATCCGTTGTTATCCCTGAATGTGCTTCCATGCCCGGCACCTCGCGCAAATCCACCCGACTTCATGCTGAGCGGGTCAGATTGTGGTACAAACGGACCCAGTGGGTTATTGCCAACAGCCACGCCATCGGCATAACCGCTGAATTCGGTTCCTGGTGCGCCATACTGAAAATAGTATTTCCCATTATACCTGGTCATGTGAGCTCCTTCAATAAAAGGATCTAGAAAAGTATTGTCCATATGTTCGCCAAAGCGTTGCCAGCCGTAACGCCATGGCTCTAACAATAAAACTTCTTTTCGGGTACCTATGGGTTGCAGGGTTTTTCGGTTCAATTCTATTCCATACAACGGATACTTGTTACTACTTCCATTATACATGTATAACCGTCCATCATCATCGGTGAAAAAATCGGGATCCCACCCGCCAATTTCAAAACGATCTACCAACGGCTTCCATTCGTTTTCTTTGGGATTTGTGCTCATCCAAATGGTAAACTCTTTAGTGTATGTAGAACCAAAAACAATCATAGTGTCCCCGATAATTCCAACAGCTGGAGCACACAGTTCATCGTAATATCCTTTATTCCAGGGGCGTAAGAATTTTCGCGGATTAAATGTCCAGTTCAACATATCGCTGCTCCACCAATAGCCCCATTGGTTGGTACTAAACAGGTAATAATCTCCTTTATAGTTTACGATTACAGGATCTGCTGTTGCACGGTGTCGGCCCCATTCACTGAAATTAGGTATAGGACTGTAGCCGTAATCAATATTAACAGGATTGCAATATGTTTTTTGTTTGAAATCCTGTCCATTTGTTTGGTTAGGTGTACCAAACAACATGATCACTGCTGGCAGAAAAAGAAACACTAATTTATTCATGGATAATTAATAAAAATGTTATTCAAAATGCGGACTGTTAAAGCCCAGTTTTGTGAGTCCATTACGGACATCGCTATTTTGCATAAACAAATCCCATAATAATCCTGATCTGTGGTTTTCTATCATTACTACAATCGGGCCCTGATCAATGGCCAGGTAGCGCTTCGGATACCATTCATATTCTTCGCTAAACGCGTCGTAGAAACCATATATTCCCCATATTTTATCTCCCAGGTTTTCGTAAAAATGACGAATAACGGGCATCACTTCATTGGGAGCGTATGGAAATGACGATAGGGCCGCAGTAGGTACAATAACACCCAAATCTTCAGAAGGGCTGTGCCCCGCATAGCTTGTAATTCCTGAATTTCCTGTTTCAGGTTTATTAGTTGTACGACCGGCAAAGTAAGCAGCAGCACCGGGTGTACTGTAACCGGATGTGAGTCCCCAGCAGTTTTCACCATATCCCTTGTATTTTAATGGGTTTTCAATACAATATTGTCGGTTAATCATGGTGTGGGCCACATTCAGCTCCCAGTAATCAACATGGTTGGCAATTAATCCGCGTGGGTCGAGACCCAGGTAGGAATAATGCGCCCAGAACAAGGGTCCGCCTTTGTTCGGGTCAACGTGGTGTTTTAATTTGAGTGTATGTCCATAAGTTGTGTATTGATTGTAAATTTCTCCGTTGAGTGCCCAACCCTGATGATAAACTTCAGGGCTAATGGGATGCGATGGGGAAGAAGCCGCAAGAATATAGGTTATGAGACATTCGTTGTAACCGGTTATTTTGTGGTTCATTTGCCATTCGTAATTGGGCGACCAGTGCCAATATAAAACATTCTCACCACGAGTATACCAGTCCCATTCAACTTCTTGCCACAGCTGGTCGATTTTTTCGGCCAATTCGCGTTCCTGCTCGTTACCATTTAAAAAATATTGTTTAACAGTAAGTAGGCCCTGAATAAGAAAGGCTGTTTCAACAAGGTCGCCACCATTATCGTACTTAGAAAATGGCTGAACTTTTCCGGTTTCCCCATTCAGCCAATGTGGCCAAACGCCATGAAACCTGTCGGCTTTATCCAGAAAGTGAACCATTTTTTTAAAACGTTCGAAACCTTCCTGCCTGGTAATGAATCCACGTTCAATGCCGGCCAGTATGGCCATCATACCAAAGCCGCTTCCGCCGGTGGTAATCACATGCTTATCGTTCTGGGGGTAAACATTGTCCACGTGATATCTTTCGCGTGCTAAACCTGAAGTGGGTTCCGCTCCTTCCCAGAAATATTGAAAGGTGCGATACTGAACCGAGTCAAGAAGTTGATCATCGGTTAATGTTACTAATGTTTGCTGTGTGTTATCTTTTCTTTCTTTGCACGGCAGCCCGCAACCTGCCACAAAAAAAACGAGAGAAGCTAATATGATTAAGTATTTCATATTTGATGTTTTAATCAGTACAATTTCCGAAGCTAACCAGAGGTTATTGGATGAAGACAATACATTGGTTGAATTGGAAGGCAGCCTTGATACGATCAAAGCGGCCTTCCATTTTGAATGAATAGGGATTGTTTTAATAATTGATACTAAAAAAGCGAACGCGTTTTATGGCATCATGTGAACCCCACGAATGAATAAAACTAATTCTCATCGTCAATAATGGTTTGAATCTCCTGTTGTGAAAGTGCTTTGTTAAAAAAACGGAGTTCATCCATAAAGCTTAAATCTGATTTATGATCCCAGTATGCAAAGTTTGGAGCTCCCGAACCAATGGATATAGAGCTACATCCGGTCCAGTCAATAGCCCCCGGTAAATTTGCTGATAAGGCAATTTCTCCGTTTATGTAAATCACACAGGCTGTTTCAGATATGGTAAAAGCCAGATGAACCCAATCGGTAGTGGGGGTTGTAACCGTTCCACCATCGTTCCAGACTTCTGCGGCACCTGTACCCACATTTAATTTAAACCGTTGAGAGGTTGCGTTGCCTTCACGGAAAAAGCGTAATCCTTTGGTTCTGTCTTCACCTGTGGGGCTGATGGAAATTAATCCGGCGCGGTCAGGATTTGCATTGGGTTTGTACCAGAACACCGCGCTAAAGGCATTCCCGGTTAGAGTTGATGTAGGGAATATCAGGTACGAATCTGCAGCTCCTGCATAAGCATTTGCACCTTTTTTAGCCTGGCCTGCAAAGCCCGGTGTTCCAACCGCGGTTGCATCAGTTTGGCTGATTAGTTCCTTGTTATTGCCATCAAATGGCATGTAGAAAACTTCACCATTGTACTTCGGTACATAGGTTTGCGGTTGTCCGCCATCGGCCATAACAGCTTGTAATTCTATTTGCGACAATGCTTTGTTGAAAATTCTTAATTCATCGAATAAACTCAGGTCGGATTTGTGGTCCCAATACGCAAAATTTGGTGCTCCGGAGCCAATGGAGATGGTGTTACATCCTGTCCAGTCAATAGCTCCTGCAGTGGCTGCAGTTAAGGCTACTTCACCGTTTATATAAATAATACAGGCAGTTTCTGAAATGGTAAATGCCAGATGTACCCAAGTGTTAGGGATATCTATGGTGCTACCATCGTTCCATGTTTCCCCTGAGCCAGTACCCACGTTGAGTTTAAACCGTTGTGAGGTTGAGCTGCCTTCCCGGAAAAAGCGTAATCCCTTTGTTCTGTCTTCACCTACCGGACTGATGGAGATTAATCCGGCTCTGGTAGGCGATGCATTTGGTTTATACCAAAAGGCTGCACTGAACTGGCTGTTTTTCAGATTAGTGGCTGAAAAAGTAAGATACGAATCGGTAGCACCGGCATAGGCTTGTCCGGATTTTCCTGAGCCTGAAAAACCGGGGTTTCCCACTTTAGTTGCTTCGGTTTGGGTAATCAGTTCCATGTAATCGCCATCAAATGGCATATAAAATATTTCCCCGTTAAACTTAGGTTGGTATGGTGGTACCTTCATAAAGTTAACCGAACGGGTTGATGTTTTGCCATCCAAATCTGTTGCAACCACGGTAAGTGTATGTTCACCGTTGGTTACCTGATTAAATAAAATGTTTCCCACTAATCGCCTGTAATCAATAAAGTTATTGTAGCTGGCGATTTCTGTTCCATCAAAGGAAACCTTTACAAGCGATATTTCGATATCATCGGTAACTTCAAATTTTATATTGATTGAAGCCACAGGACTGGTAACCATAATTTGGGTGCCTTCCAAGGGATATTTAATGGTTATAACAGGTGCAGATTCATCTGGTCCGGCTTTAAGCGGAGTAATGTCGTCAATGCCATTGTTACAGGCGAAGGCTGTAATCAGCAGCATAGATAAAGCTATATATTTACTGAATTTCTTCATTATATTTTTTTTAAAGAGTCAAATATTACTATTTTTTATTCCTCAAATTTGGTAGCTGGTCAATCTGGTTTTGCGGGTATGGAAGAAATTTCTTGTCATCAGAGAAAGTTCGGCCTTCATAGCTTAATGCATCGAATTGTTCAAGACGCACCAGGTCATAATAGCGTATGCCCCATTCCATAGCCAGTTCGGCAAATTTTTCATCCATAACCTGTTGTGAGGTAACATTTGTAATAGGCGTTAAGCCTGCACGTTCCCGAACAAGGTTAATTGCCTGGTCGGCAGACATAACACTACTAGTTGCTCCACGTGTAAGGGCTTCGGCATGCATCAGCAATACTTCGGCGTAACGAATAACAATGAAATTTTTATTATTGCCATAATCCTTGCGGCCAGCGGTTAACTGGTCTGATGGCAGGTAATGTTTGCCGCTTGAGAACAAGGCACGAGGGAAATCGTTAATAATATCGCCCGAAGGTGTGATGTTGCTGATCCAAGCCGGAAGTGTTGCAAATGCAGGGTCTTTCTTTATTTCGTCAATTCCTCTGTTAGTGAATAAAACACTAGTTTCAAGGCGGGTAACTTCGCCTCTGGAAAGCATAAATTTGATCCATTTAAGGCTTGGCTCATAAAATCCCCAACCGGCGTTTGATCCGGCTACTTTTGGCGTCCAGCTTTGGGGCCCGTAGAAGGCAAAAAGGTGTGCAATGATATCGCCTGATCCTTGGCCAAAATCGGAATATTGGAGTTCAAGGATGTTTTCGTTATTTAATTTGCCAGGTATTTTAAAAAGATTGTAATAATTAGATGCGAGCTCAAATTTATTGGAACCAATTATTTGGGAAGTGGCATTGGCAACCACTGGATAGTTTTTCAACTCAAGGTTTGCCAAAGCCTTTATGGCTAAAGCAGTGTACTTTGTAACCCCGCCCTTTATGTCGTTACGTTGGTTGGGGCGCAGGTCGGGTAAGTTATTGATAGCCTCATCCATTTGGTCCGAAATGTGTTGCATCACCTGTTCTTTGGTTGACAAGCTCATAGGCAACAGTTTAGCCGGATCGGAACTGGTTGTAATAAATACATCACCCCACACACGTGATAGTTGCAACAACAACCAGCCTCGTAAAACTTTAGCTTCGGCAATATATTGGGCTCCCAGGGTTGCATTGGCGCCATTGTTAACATACAACTGTATTTGCTCCATTGCCGAATGGGTTACAAATATATCTTTATACAGGTTTTGCCATAGCGAATTGTACATCCAGTAACCGTTGTTATATTTAAACTTATCAGTTTCGGCATAATCCTGCTGGTCGCCCAAACCTCCAGCATTAACATCGTCGCCACGGACAGAAATAAGTGGAAAGTCTTCCCAACCCCTTGACTGAAATTCGGCGTAAGCCCCAATTAGTGGCAGAATCATGTTCCCGGAAATAGTATAGTCGGTTTCGTCGGTAAAAATTCTGTTTTCAGCTGGTTCGTCAAGCAGGTCATGGCAGGCTGTGGTCCAGAGTAATGTACCAATAAACATGGTAGTAAGGGAAATATATTTTAATAGTTTCATGGTGGTAATTTTTTAGTGATTAGAATTTAACATTTACCCCAATGGTATATACTGCAGGTATTGGATACGTTTGACGGTCAATACCATCAGCTACTTCAGGATTAAAACCATTGTATTTAAAAACCGTTATCGGACGTTCGGCGGTTACATAAAATCTGGTTTCAGGTATCCGATTCCCCAACAATTCCTTTCCTGAAATTTTGTATCCAAGTTGAATGTTTTGAACTCTGAAAAAACTTCCATCTTCAACAAAATAGTTACTCAATTTTTGGTTCCAACCCTTACGTAAACCGGCCGACGATGGATATTTATTTGAAGTACCCTCACCATGCCAACGGTTTTTTGCCAAATCGGCATCCATATTACCGTCATTGGTCCAGATTATTTCACCTCTTTTGCGGTTCAAGATTTTATTACCGGTTTGGCCAACCAAGCTTACCGATAAATCGAAGTTTTTATAGTTCATGCCTAAATTAGCGCCATACATAAATGTTGGAATATAGGAACCGAGCATTACCCTGTCTTTGTCGTCAATGATTCCGTCTTTGTTCTGGTCCTTGTAAATGAAGTCGCCAGCAACTAAGTTGTTTGCTACTGCAATTGGGTCGGATTGTATTTGAGTGGTGTTTTGATATACTCCAACTACTTCATAACCAAAAAATGACATAAGAGGCTCGCCAGCCATTGAGCGTTGTCTGAATTCGGCTGTACCGCCATCAATGTAAGGCTGGCCATACAAATAGGTGACTTCATTTTTAAGGGTTGAAAAATTGGCTCCAACGGAGTAGCTCCAGTCATTAGTGATTTTATCGTTCCAGCTAAGAGCCACTTCAAGACCCGAATTTCTGATTTCGCCGACATTGCGAAGCACAGTGGCTCCAACTGAAGGTATGCTTACGTAAATTGAGGCATTTTTAGTGTCGCGTATAAAATAGTCGACATCGGCAGATAACCGGTTATTGAAAAATTGAGCTGTTATACCAATATTTGATTCTTCGGTTAGCTCCCATTTCAATGATGAAAATGTGCTGGTTGCGATGGTACCCGAAACGAGCTGGTCGTTAATGGCAGTATATATAACCGAGGTTGTAGCAGCCCCATCGCTGGCCTGTATTTTGTCGTTGCCCAACTGGCCCCAGCTGGCCCTAAGTTTCAGAAAGTCGATTCCTCTAACCGATTGCATAAAATTCTCTTCCGAAAGTACCCAGCCAATTCCAATGGTTGGAAAATACCCCCATTTTTCCTGGTATTTAGAGCTTCCATCGGCTCTCATGGTTCCATAAAGCAAATATCTGTTTTTAAAATTGTACGATACTCGCCCAAAATAAGAAATACCGTATTGCCTGATGCCATTATCACCAACACTATTTTCAGGTTTGGTCTCTGCCTGGCTTATATACCATGCTTCCTGCTGCTGGTAGGGAAAGTTTAATCCGCCGGCCCACAATCCTTCATAGGATTCATCGCGGAAAGATGTTCCAGCCATTGCAACCAGATTATGGTTACCGGTTTCCAGTTTGTAAGTAAGAATATTGTCCCAGTTTTGATTCGACCATACCGAAGATGTTCGATTAATAGAAGCATCAGCACGTTGTGAACCGCTGCTGATGTAATAGGGCAATCCTACATTGCGTTGGTTTAAGGAAGTAAATGCGTGGCTGTAGCTTGTTTTAAATGTTAAAACCTTTGGAACCAGTGCCAGTTCGGCAAAGAAATTGGCATTTATTTTCCTGATTTTCTGTTGGTTTCGGTCATAGGTCATCGCCGGAAATGGGTTTTTGCCATCGCGGTAGCCAAGCGTTTGAGCACTGGCAAACTTTTGAGGCCAGGCCTCAGTATTCAGTTCATCGTAAACTGGCATTATAGGCACGGCGTAGTAGGCTGTATGCCAGGCACTACTTGCTTCAAGGTTTTTAGTTGCATTGCTAAATATCATGTTACCACCCACAGTTAAGCGGTCGGTAGCCTTATAATCAATTTTTGAACGCAAATTAAACCGTTCGTAATCGTTTTTCATATCTAAAATGCCATCCTGCGAAAAGTAATTGGCGCCAATAGAATAATATGTTTCATTATTTCCACCATTTACATTCAAACTATGATTTTGAATAGAGGCAGGCCTTAATATCTCCTTATACCAATCTGTATTTACGTTGGGGACATTCGGATTAATACGGCTTCTCCCATATCGCTGCATAGCATTTTCTATATAACTGATATCGGCCTGAGAGCCTGACTCAATGGCCATAGTGGTGAACTGCTCTGCATTGGCCATTTTAAGCACGTTTTGAGCTATTTGTTGCCCGTAATAACCATCGTAGGTTATTTCTGCCTTTTGGTTTCTTACACCTGATTTGGTCTCAATCAGCACGACGCCATTGGCAGCTCTCACACCGTAAATAGCTGCAGCAGAAGCATCTTTTAATACCGATATAGATGCAATATCGGCAGAATTTAGAAAATCAATGTTGTCGAAAAACATACCATCCACTACATATAGTGGGGCTTCGCTGCCTTGCCCTGGATATGACCCTACGCCACGAACCCTGATCGTTGGCGCATCGCCAGGTGCACCACTACTTACCACCTGAAGTCCTGCCACTTTTCCCTGAAGGGCTTGCATAACCTGGCCGGTTGGGGTTTTGATTAACTCATCGGATTTAATAGTTGTAATAGAGGAGGTTAAATCTTTGACAGGAAGTGACCCGTATCCAACCACAACCACTTCATTAAGGCTTGTAACTGATTCACGCAGGACGACATCAATCCTTTTCATATTACCAACAATAACGGACTGTGTTTCAAAACCGATAAAGCTAAATACCAATTTGTCTGATGGATTAGCCATAATGGAGTAATTACCGTCAATATCTGTAATAGTGCCCTGAGTGGAACCTTCTATTATTACAGATACACCAGGCAGCGTTTCATTATTGCTTAAGCTGGTTATTCTGCCCGTTATTTGCGTTGATTGGCTTAAAACATTGAAAGTAAAGCCAATGATAAGGAAAGGCACCAGAATAATTCTTTTGTGCATTTTAAAATACATAATGGTGTAGATTAAAGTTTATAAAACAAAAATTAACGAATATTCAAAAATATTAACGATGGCGCAATTAGGCCAATTTTTGATATTATCAAATATTGCTCAGTGCAGTTTATGACTACATCATTGATTGCTCAAAAAAATGTAAGTAATAGATTATCAGGAATATTTCATCAGGAAATCCACCAGATTTTCTTCGTGTTTAAGATTGAGTTTCTTTCTGAGTCGGAAACGCTTTAACTCCAGACTTCGGGCTGAAATGTTGAGCAAAGATGCTAATTCTTTGGTAGTTAAATTCAATTTAAGAAATGCACAAAATCGAAGATCTTTACTTGAGAGTTCGGGATGATCTAATTGCAATTTTTCATAAAAAGAACTGTTTAAATGGTTGAAGTTTGTTTCGAACAGTTGCCAGTCATCTTTCTGGTTCAAATTATTATCAATTAGCTTTATTAAACGGTTTAGTGGTGAGGCTTGACTTTTGTTCAAATTTTTGAGTTGCACTATTTCAGTTTTTAAATCATCAAGAATCCTGTTTTTGTTAGCCAGTTCAAGTGCCGAGGTGCTTATTTCTTTGCTTTTATGGAATATTTCTGCTTCAAGTTTTTCTTTTTCCAGACTCATTATCCGTTGTTCCGATAGCAATTGCTGTTGCCGGAGTTCTTCTTTTTGGTTATGCTCCATTTCCTTTTGCTGTTTTTTTAGATGGTTATGGTGAATCAGGAACGAAACCCGTACCAATAACAATATAAGCAAAACATAACCCATAAATGCGTAAACGGTAAGATACCATGGCGCCCTAATTTCAAATTTGTATAAAGTTGTTGCGCTATCGGCAATGGAAGGTAGCCTTACCAGAAATTCATATTTGCCAGGAGGTAAGTTCGTAAAGGATTTTTGCCCGGAAGTTATTGGTAATGACCATTCGTTTTCAAGTCCGGAAAGCATCACTTCGTAAACATGGGGCAAGGGGTAAAAGGTGGTATTGGTAAATGAAAAAGTTAAGTTGTTTTGATTCGAATTTAGAACCACATCAATATTTGGCTGAATGGGCAGAAGTGTTACTTTTTCATTGTTGCGTAACGAAACTTCAACTTTTAAAAGGCGTAATCTTAATGGTTCAGGAGTATTTAATTTCTGGGTTTTATCAGAAAATATCATAAGCCCGTTATCAAGCGTAAAAAAACTGTAATTATCTAGATTGTTTATGTTTTCATAGTTGTCAATTTTCAGGGCTTTAGGCGTGGAGAAATAATTGAGTAACTTAACATCATAATTTGAATTGATTCTATAGAGTACGGCTTTATTATTAGAAACAAACCAGTAATTATCGTTTTGATCGGTTATTATGCGAAAAGGTATCTCGTTGGGGATACACTGCCGGTTTAATTTATCGAAGGGAATAATTTTATCATTCAACTCGTCATAAGTATAAAGTCCCTTGCTTGTGGTAAAAACAATTCTGTCTCTGATTTTGAAAACGTGGATGTTATACTCTTCCGGAAAACCATCCTTTTTACCATAGTATATAACTCTATCAGCTTTACGAAATTCATTATCAGGGGTTAATTTAAAAACCCCTTTTTGATTATGCGATGCCCATATTTCATCGTTTGAGCGTACAGCAATAAACCGCACAGGTTCATAAAAATTGGTCATTCGGTGCGAAAAATCCCATTGACCATCCTGTTTACGTTTAAAAACAGCAATTCCCACATAGGTTCCCTGAATCATCCACTCTTCATCAACTCCCGCAAAACACCATCCGCCAGCAATTGGCGAAGCCTTTACTGCCTTGGCTCCCGGTTTGGAGACTATAAAAGTACCGCTGTTATGACCACAAAATAACTGATTGTCTTTAACCATTAAATCCCATACTTGTCCGTGGGTTCCCTCTACAAACCGAATGTTTGTATTCTCTGTTTGCTGTCCTTTATTTGGAAAATAAAACAAGCCGTGGTTAGTTCCTACATATAAAAAATCTCCAAATAAAACAGCATCGTAAACGGCTCCTAATTGTCCTGAAAAATCAGTAATATACCTGAAAGGAGAGCTGGCTTCAATATATGAAATACCGTTATCAAGACCCATCCAGACGTTTTTTTCCAGGTCGACCTTTAAACTGAGGATGGTATTGTTCTGGATTCCCTGACCCATATTGAAGTAATCAAGAATCTGACCTTTTTTATTAACAAGAATAGCACCATCTCTAATGGTTCCAAGAATAACCAGTGAGTCGCATAGCATGTGGCTTCGGTTAAGCTGGTTTTTTTTAACAAATTCAGATGCCTCACAGTCCCATTCCTGCCAACTATTATTACTTTTTTTATAAAGCCCGGAAAGAGTGGTTCCGGCAATTTCGTGGTCGTCAAAACTGAACCAGGCAATAACCGGCTTATTATTAAAGAATTGGCCATGTTCGGTTACCTGGTACTTTCCATTATCGTATTCGGTTAAGCCCATATTTTCAACATAAATAGCTAACCTGTTTTTATTGTTCATTAAATACAATTGGAGAAATGGAGCCTTATTGATGATAATGGCTTCATTTTTATATTCGTATATGGTTGTAAATGATTGGAAATAGGCGGTCTCTCCTTTGTAAATAATTTGCCAGATTTCCTCATTCTCCTGAATATTAATCTGTTCAGACAAGGATGTATAGGTGTATTGGCCATTTGATAGAACTTCAAAATAGCCAAACTCTTCATACCCTCCAACAAATATTTTTCCTTTGTGATTGCATGCTACAGCTCTTACAATCATCTTGTTGGGTAAGGGATGCGCTTCCCAATTGGTTCCATTAAAATGAAGAAGTCCTTCATTGTTGCCAAAATACATTATGCCACTTATTGTATCCTGATCGACACTCCAGTTTTGACTTTGAGCATTATAATCACCTTTGCTATGATTACGTATAAAATAAGTACCAGGTAAACCTTGCTCCTGAGCCGTAAGGCAAATTATAGTAATATGGAAAAAATAAAGTATTGATAAAAGACGTATCATACGGTATTCAATAATCAATTTAAAGATAACCAAATCATTTTAATCATCATTTAAAAAAATATGGTGAAGAATGAAAATGCATTATTAACAATTTATCACACATTATACGGTTTTTTGTGGCCGTTAATTTCAGTTTTCTACCAATAACTTTGAACAATTCTCTTTTATATCTGAAAGCTTATTGCAGACAGATGGAAGTGCAGGTTTTGTAAACCAATAATGATTAAAAATACTGATATATGAGAAAAATTCTACTGTTATTTCTGATACTTTTTTCGGCATTCATGATTAATGCCCAGCAAATTGACGAGGAGTTCACAACTGTACCTGATGGCTGGGAATGGAATAGCCTCTCTTTTGTAACGGGTGGTTATCTCGAAATAAGTAAGCAAAGTGCTGGCGGATATGCCATAACACCATTGGTTAACCGGCCTTCAAGCGTAACCATAAAAACAAATAACTCAGGTAATACCAATCGCAGTATTCAGATTTATTATGGCGATGATGACGACTGGACGCTGTTGTTCGCATATGTGGTGGTAGATAAAGTTGAAACTGTTTCTATACCCGAAGAAGACTTATTACAGTTGGATGGACAGTTTCGATTTAAAATTGTGAATACAGGTAGCAATCCTTATCGTATCGACAGGTTCACCGTGGGCGGTGTTGCTTTACCATCCGAAGCTGCTGAAATATTATCGTTTAGTGTTCCAAATCAAATTGGTCAGGAAAACATTAACAGCGAAACAGGTGAAATAAGCCTGAATGTTCCAACCGGAACCAATGTAAGTTCTTTGGTTCCTCAAATTATGATCTCGGCCAAAGCACAAATCAATCCACCAGCATCGCAGGCAAGGGATTTCTCATTGCCTGTTCAGTATGTGGTTACCTCCGAAAATGGCACTCCAAAAACATGGACCATAACAATTGGATTTCAGGATTCTGATCAAAAGGAAATTATAGATTTTAAACTATCGCCTCAACAAATTGGCAATGCCATTATTGGTGCCGATGGTGTTATTTCTGTAAAAATGCCCGATGGTGCCAATCTGAGCAATCTGGTTCCCCAAATTTTAACCATTTCAGGAATGGCAGCCATTTCGCCAGCTGCCAATACACCAAGGAATTTTAATAACGATGTGGTTTATACTGTTACGGCTCAAAATGGCAGCGAGAAAACCTGGACCATCAGAGTGTCGCTGGTTGATCCATCGGTAGCCAATATTGATTTCTACACTCCCGTTGGTTTTGCTGCTGTTAGTGGCGACGGATTTACCGGACCCACAACTGGCGGAGGCGATTATCATACATCTGCCAACATTGTTACCATTAATGGAATAGGTGAGTTTCAGAAGCTGGTGTACCTATTGTACGACCGTATCAGAGCGTATAAAAATAAAGCCAATTACGGAACAGCTAAATACGCGCCTCTTATTATTGTTTTTGAAGAAGGTGTTTATCCCGAAACCGGTGCAGTTGCCAATAGCGGTTCTGTTTGGGGAAACAGCATGTTATCGGTCGAAAACCAGGGCGATATCACCTTTATTGGGCGTGGAAATGTGGTTCTCAATTTTGGAATTAACATTAAACGTTCCTATAATATTATTATCCGAAACATTACTTTTCAGGATTATTATGATGATGGTGTGAATATTGGAGAGCCTGAAACACATCATGTTTGGGTCGATCATTGCACCTTTGGTCATCCTGCTTCCATGCCAATCAGCAAGGACCATCCCGATGGTGGGGTTGATGTAAAGAATGGCGCCAGTTATGTTACTGTATCGTGGTGTAAATTTCGTAACAGCTGGAAAACAGGTCTGGTTGGACATTCGGATAGTAACGGGGCCACCGATCGCGGCCGACTGAAAACCACTTTCTTTGCCAACTATTACTATAACACCAACTCTCGTCATCCAAGGGTAAGGTTTGGCGAAGTACATGTGCTCAATAATCTTTACGAAGGTGTTATTAATTACGGAATTGCTGCCTCCAACGAATCACAGGTGGTAGCAGAAGGTAATTATTTTGTAAATACCGTGTGGCCCATGTATGCCGACCGCACAACTACCAACTGGACTCCGGTTTATGGGCCTTGGGTATCGCAGACTGGGTATAAGCAAAGTACAGGATTAAAGCAATTTAATAATTTATACGATGATAGCGGATTAACCCGTGTTTACACTTCGGCACAGATTAATGTTAACATGCTGAATCCCGGCGGGAAATCGATAAAATTTGATGAATTGAACCCCGATGTAGTATTCAACCCATCGACTTACTATACCTATACACCGTTTGAAACCAGTTTGGTGCCCGATTTGGTTAGAATGTATGCAGGGGTTAATACCGTCGATTTTTTTGGACAAACCACATCGGTGAAACCGGGAATTATAAAACCTGAATCGCGGGGTTTAAAAGTGTACCCAAATCCAACATCAGGCCATTTCTTTGTTGAAAGTGCCGAAGATGGCATGCTTATCGTTGCTGATCTGTCAGGGAAGATTGTTTTCCGTTCATCGGTTGAAGCAGGTGAACGTTCGTTTAATGTGTCGAATATTGGTTTATCGAAAGGAATTTATATGCTCACCATTCAGAGCAATGGAAATCAGTCAACAACAAAATTGGTGGTGAGATAAATAATTCAATAATTTAAGTAGTAAAAAAAAATCAGTCATCCAGTGACTCAAACTCATTGGATGACTGAAATTCCAAAATCCTGATTATTTGATTTACTTCCAAAGGCTCCCGGGATAAACACCTGCTTTAATTAAGGCATTAAGACTTTCCTGCACCAAAGGTCGGTCTTCGCGGTAGGTAATACCGAACCACTTTGCATCGGTATTGATGATTTTGGTACTGGCTTTACCTTCTTTTATGAGCCTGTCGGCCATAGCATTGAAATAAAACTCCGATTTTAGCTCCTGTCCTTTGGCCTCCAGAAAGTCTTTGAAGCCCACTTCGAGGTGATTGAAAAATGAAGGCTTAAAAATCCAGAAGTTCATCGATACCGGCTCATTTCCGGTAAGCTCGGTTTTTGAATCCTCTTCGAAAAAGAATATTTTATTACCCTCCCGGCCAATTTTTGTACGCTCTGCCACTTTGGTAAGATTGTTAAAGGCATCGGCCTCGCAAACACCGCGCGAAACAGTACCATGTTCCGATAATGTATTTTTTAAAGCATAGCCAACCATGGCATATTCATTATCGGCTTTGCTCGATGCTATAAAATCTGCTGCCTGCAAATACGCTGTTTGGCCATAAAAATCGTCGGCATTAATAATGGCAAAGGGCTCTTTAATGGCATCTTTGGCCATTAGCATAGCATGACCGGTACCCCAGGGCTTTTCGCGGCCTTCGGGAACAGAAAAACCTTTAGGGAGCTTATGCAGTTCCTGAAAAACATACTCAATGTCAATTCGATTTTTCAGGCGTGGTTCAAACCGCTGGCGAAAAGCATCGGCAAACGATTCACGAATGACGAATACCACCTTTCCGAACCCGGCATTAATGGCATCGTAAATGGAATAATCAATAATGGATTCTCCTGAAGGACCCAGTTCATCCATCTGTTTTAAACCGCCATAGCGACTGCCCATTCCGGCAGCAAGTATCAATAGTGTTGGCTTCATCCGTAAGTAATTATTAAGTTAGGCCGGATGGAAATCGCATGATGATTGTTCATCCGAGGTTGTATTTTACGAATCATGCTCGTTCTATGTTTTTTTATTTGAAATCATTTGTTAGCTATTAACTCTTTGCTCTCAGCTCTTAGCAGCTAACCCCTAATCCCTAACAGCTAGCACCTGGCAGCTAATTACCTTCAGCCTTTCCCCTTTTCCCTTTTCCAGTCTCCCTTTTCCGTTTCCGCTACGCGGAACTCCACTTCGTTACGCCTCCGGTCTTCAGTCTCCCTTTTTCGGTTTCCCTTCTCCTGTCTTCGGTCTCCTTACTTACTATCCTTATAATCCGCCACAATTCCATCAGTGAGCCAGTTGGCCAGGGCCTGCCGGTTCGATTCAAGTATAAACCGTTGTTGATCTCTAAAGTTACGGATATTTCCCAGTTCAATAAAAACAGCAACAGGCCGGGTGTTTTTCAGCATGTACAGGTTGCGGCTCGATACTGTGCCGGAAAATCCTCTTTGAGGCTGATGTTTTTTATAGTTGACTTCGAGCGTTTTTCGAAGTGTTTCGGCCATTTTTTCGCCTGGCTTGCTCCCTTCATGATAATAAAAGAATACATCGAGCTGTCTTTTATGGCTTCTGCTGTCCAAATGAATCTCAATGCACCTTTGATAAGTTGAGTTTTCGGTTCTGCTGAGCAGATTTATGGCGTCGGAGCGTTGTTTGAGACGTTCAATCTGGTTCAGAGGAATGGCTTGTCCCATAACAGTTTCGTCGGTATCGGGCGCCAAAATTTGTGCCGAACGAATGCCGTCATCAGGATCCTTAACAATGATGTGCACCTTTGCGCCTTTTTGCATCAGGTTTTTGGCCAGTCGCAGGGTAATGTCGTAGGCATATTCATCCTCGTACAAACGGTGCTGACCATAGTGACCAATAGCTCCGGGGTCGGGGCCGCCATGTCCGCTAACCAAATAAAAAACAGCACCTTTTAAATCTTCATCTATTAATTTGAGTTCCTGATGATCTTTGCCAAAAATTGGTTCAATCCATTTTTTTTCTGCAGTGGTGCCGGGCAATTCATACCAGTGGTGCGAAAGCAATCCGCCATCGCTCGCGAATTTCCCCTGATTCAGGGTTTTAAAAGCTTCGAGATGTTCGCCGGGCGAGAGATTATGCCGCCTGAGAAAGCCCCAGACACCTTCGCCAGGATTGGGTCTGGCTTTAACCGGTTCAGAAACGGCCTGTGCTGATACTGATAGAGATATATATAGTAGAAAAATTATCCGAACAACAACACGCATGTACATTAGGTTTGATGAGGCAAAAATAAAGGTTTATATCGAAATTTACACAGCAACATGGCAATAGATGAAGAGATTATTAGATTTTGAACAGTTTAAATTTAGTTTTCTGGTTTTGTTAAAGACAATCTATAAATGATATTTTGAATTTGCCCCAGCTAAGGGCCAAATATCGGCAGGATTATTGGTTATGCTGAATCTCTCGCCACCATTGGGGCGAAAGGTATTATTGGATGATGGTTTTTACCGGGCTTTGGTACCTGACGGCACCATAAGCCGTCAACTTTTTTATCTGCTAGG
>CALEUX010000103.1 GCA_937920475.1 uncultured Marinilabiliaceae bacterium | reverse complement strand
CTATTGAAGCTAATGCAGCAGATGGAGCTTTTTTCCGAAAGTAATAATCAAATGTCATTCTTGTTTTTTTTGGGGGGCCTCATAACACAGAATTTATCTAAATTCTGTGTTATGAGGCTTATGAGTACAAACTAACGATGTCTATAATTTGTTAAATCCTTGTTAAATCATCCTTCTGTTATTGAAGGGTATAAAACTTTTGAACCCATTAAAGATTGGGAATATATTACGCCCTGATGTTTTTTGTTTCATATACTCCATAATTTGTTTTTCAGAAGTCAATTAACTTTTCGTGCTGCAGAACAGGTTGTCCCTATATGTGATGATTTCTCGTGTTCTGAATTTTTTAAAATATTAAACAAAGCTATTCAATCCTGTAATTATTCAGAAAATTGTGCTCACCACCAACAATCAGGTTAAAACGATAGGCCGATGATTTAAGAAAGCCTATCGAAAACCGGCTGTTTCCTTTTAAAGGAAAACCCCTGTAATTTTTTCCATCGCGACCAATAAGGTGAATTCGACCGGTGTTTTGTTCAACTATTCCAAATTTAATGTCGGTTGCCGAAAACTGATAAATATCGGTACGTATTAAAATTGGTTGGTCAAAAGTAACCGCCATTTCCTGTTGTCCCTCACTATTAAAGCTTTGAAGTTGATTACGGGTTACGTAAACATACGATGGTTTTCCGGTGTTTCCATTTATTAGGGTCATAAAATGTTCCTCAGGACAATCAAACAACTCATTAAATGAACATTCGCCTCCCGGGAGACTAATTTTGGCCAGCAGACCAGATTGCGTCGTGGTTACTAAACTGGCGCCACTTCCATCTCCTTCCAGAAAAAATAGAGAGTTTGGGTTTCGTATAAAACTGCGAGCTGGAATAACCCTGTTTTCTCCACGTCGGTCCAGAATGTAATTCCGGTATTGATCGCTGAAAACGATATAATCCCTTCCCCCGGTACTAAAATACTGAACAGGTGAAGTTACCGTTCCTTCGGTTTGAGGTGGGCTCCAACCGGGATTTCGGTTACCGTTCTTATCGAACAGATATACCCGGTTATCTGATAGGGCCAGGAAAATACGATAATCTTTGTTGTTTTCATAATCGAACACCGACAAACCATTGGTGGCTGTTGATGGCAGTGTGAAAGGATATTTTCCCACGTGGTTGCCGTTTCTGTCAATCAGGTAAAGCCTGCCTGCTGTGTTGAACAGGTATTGCAACTTCCCGTTTTTATAAAAATCAATCTGATAAATTTCACTTAAAATGGGACTCTCCAGTGGCCGTTTCCACAATACACGCCCCATATTGTTTATCAGATATAGATTGTAATGGTTATCCTGAACAAGAATTTCTTTTTCGCCGGTGTTATGATTATCTACCAATGCCGGTTTCCCAATTATGGTTGAATCGAGCCGGCTTTGCCAAATGGTGGTGGGCTGCTTATCGCGCTGTGGTGTGTAGTTGGCGTAACTCGATGTGTATACCAGGTTCTGTGCTGACGATAATTGAATACCAAGCCCATAGAATCTACTTAAAGCCTGATTTTGATTATTGGTAGGATGAAATATGGAAGCGTTGAGACTTTTTTGTGCAAACGGGAAAATATATGGAACTTCGCAAAACAGGAAAAAATTCTCCTGAAATGAAAAGTTTTCTAAAAAGGGAGCATAATATGGGTGGGCCGATAGAGATTTGTTTAAAACGGTGGCATACATAAAGGTTTTCAATTCTTCGGGCGAATTGGCAAACACAATATAGTTTCTGAAGAAAGTATAATAAGCCGAAGGAACCACCGGGAAAAGGTTTTGCCAAAGCAGAGTCATCATTTTTTGCGATAGCCCGCTGTAAACGGGGAATTTAGTTTGGTCGTCCAACTCAATCCATTGTGTTGGGGTTGTTGCGTTCTCCTGTTCCTGATTAATTACACGTATAATTTCCAATGTTTTGGATTGCCCTTGTGTGTTGAAAATTAAATACCGGTTGCCTGACGGATTATCACTGGAAGGTTCAGTGTAAACCAATGCTATTTCTTTGTCGATAAAGGAAAAGAAAAGTTCTTCAAACCCGATACCAACTTTAGATTTAAAGGACTCAGATTCTTTTAGATATATTTCCCCTGAAGAATTTTTAGTTGCATATTTCAGAAGGTTTTCCTTAAACTGACGGTTCCCATTGAAAGAGTAGCTCATCAAAAACTTGGTGTCGTCGGGTATTATTTGAATAATTTCTGATTTTTGGGACGACACCCCCTTAAAAAGGTTTGCAAAATGATTCTCTTCGTTCGTAATTGTAAACCCGTTTAATGAAATGGCATCATTCCTGATTTCAAGGTCTAGTTCGCTCCAGTTGGCAATCCGCTCAATAAAACCAGCATTGAACGAGTTAGAATTAAACAGGCCCGATGATAATTGAGCCATTTGGCTGAAGTTAACATACACCGAAACCGAATTTGCCACCTGCGACGTTTTATGAATATTTCGGAACGCAACATCATCCAGCAAGGAGCGATTCTCATTGCGCTGATTAACCGATAGTTCAAGCGTAGAACAGTTGTTGCTAATAGAAATTATGCCCTTGTATATTGTAATATACAATGAGATTGGTATTTGCGAGCTCTTTTGAATGGCGAGAATTGTACTTCCATTGTATTTAGTACGCTCTGCATCGGGCTCAAGCCTTAAAAGATGTTTGGTAATCTCTTTTTCTTCCGATTTCTGTTTTAATGAAATGGTTGCCAGCCAATTGGCTTCATGCTCGGTAGAAGGGTGTAATGAAATGATACATGACCTGTTCAGGAGAGCTCCTGAATATTCATTTCTAAACACAGCCGATGTGTCAATAAACTGATGAACCTGGCGAATAACACTAAAAGATTCGAAGTGCTCAAGGTCAGATGAATAAGCAGTGTTCTTTAATAAGTTCGTTACCGCTTTATCGGGTTGGTTAATCTGGATAATGACGGCAGCATTGGTTGGAATGGCATCTATTGGTTGACTATCTTCAAAAATCAGGTTCTTTTTGATGTACAGGAAAATTAGCCCGATGGTTACAACGAGCATAATAATGGATACTATGGTAATGTCCTTTTTCAACAAATACGGTACTTTCATCTGTTTATAACCTGATTTCATTTACCAGACGGAACTCGCCATAACAGCAATGCTCCTTTGTGAGAACTCGTTCTCATGGCTCGTTTCATCCGTAATTAATTAATAATCCATATTAAAAAGTCGACACCTGTTTAACAGAGGCTTACGTAGTAAAACCATTTCCCGCATTAACTTTTCAAATGCTACCTGATAATGGCAATTTTAGTTACACCCGACTCGCTACCATCTTCAGATGCTACAAATATAATATATACTCCTGATTTCACTTTTTCTCCCCAAAGGTTTGTTCCATCCCAGAAAGCCTGACCGCCCACCGATGTTGTTTCATATACCAATTTACCTGACACATCAGTAATTTTCACATTTGATTTTGTCATAAGTCCGGTAATTGTTATGGTTCCCGAAAATTCAGGTCTTACAGGATTTGGGAAAGCATATATTTCTTTAAAACTGTTCATTCCCTGCGTTGCCGAACCTCTGGTTGAAACAACTCCTTTTTCGGTACCAATAAAGACCTCTCCGGTTTGATTATTAATAGCAATAGATGATATAAAATCGGATGGCAATTGGCTGTTTTGCGTGTTAAAGGCTGAAATGGTTTTTGTTCCATCGGCCGATACCAGGAAAACTCCCGAACCTCGTGTCCCAATCCACTTGCGGTTACCCGCATCAACAGCAATGGTTGTTACGGTTTCATTTTCGAGTAAATAATCAGCCAGGCCAGAACCATCCTGTCGGGCAATTTTAATTCTTGAAAAGATGGGTTTTTCACGTGTAAAAATGGTTCGAGGTTGATACTGTACCACTATTCCAACGTCGGTGCCAATCCATATATATCCGTTTTGATCTTCGGCCAACGAAAAAATGTTCCGGGTTATTTCTTCGCCTTTTTCATCCCAAAGTAGAATCTGGCCTGCGTTGCGTGAATCTGTTTCCTGCGATGGCGGAATAGCACTTCGATATTTATCGTCCGATTGTTTTTTTAAGGTGTTATTATCGTTCCAGATGAATAGGCCTTTCGAATTTCCCCGACCAACAATCATCCATTTGTCGCCAGTAGCAGGCATCAACATTCTGCCAAGTCCCTGAATCATTCTAATGGACTGATAACTAAAGCGAGTAAAGGTTCCATCTTCAGGAAAATAGCCTACCAAGCCATACTCAACCTCTGAGTTGGTCATAAACAGCACATTATTTTTATCAAAAGCAGTTGCACCTATCCGGACATAACCCGAAGGGGCAGCAAGATCAATATTCTGAAGACCATTTTCCGACTTGTTGAAATTATTCTTTACCACAAAAGAGCCATCCTGCAATTCGAATTCGAAAACGCCCTCACCCCAGGAATTAATGAAAACATTATCGGGATTACGCGGATGGGCTGTTATGCCAATTAAATCACGGGTAAATGCAAGTTCTGGTGTGTTTTCCCATGTAATATGCTGCCATCCTGTTGGCTTTAAAACTGAGGCAGAAGCTTTTATATTGGCGTTATTCCATGCACTTGTAAGCCCTCCGGCCACCATCCAAAGGTTACTTCCGGCATAAAGTAATTGGTGGCATTGGTTGGTTTTAGGCCCTTGTATCAGAAAAGCCGAAAAATTGCTTAATCCGTCCCACTTTATTAATCCCTGTGTGTTATCGGCAACCCAAAAATTATCAGTCATATCTTTTAAGGCAAATCTAAATGATGGTGTAAATGCAACATCGTTTAGCCTTGGGGCTGATATGGTTTGGATTAACTGATTAGATAAATTGAAAAACCGAATAGCATTGGTAGCAACAACAATTAACTCATTGTTATGCGTATTCAGATTTTGAAAGGATGCAATGGAATAAAAGGCAACGACTCCATTATTCGAAAAGGACTGCAGGGTATTGGTTTGTCCCTTTAATCCCAGAGCTGCAATCAACTGGTCATTAAACCAAACTACTGAATTATAGGGGTCGGCGGTGGGCGATATCACCTGCCAATTTTCAAAAAGAGCAGGATTTGAGCTGGTTAATGATGTTTTACGAAGCCCTTTTTCGGTAGCAGCATAAAGTTCATCACCGTTCAAACAAAGCTGAAAAATCCGTAGGTTGGAGGCCTCGTTACCTATATACCAGGTTGAGGCAATTTCTTTTTTGTCGATATTGATTAATATAATGCCAAAATCGGTACTGCAATACAACGTATTTCCCAACGATAAAAAGTGATTGATTTTTTTACTGCCATCTATTTGCTTTATTTTCAAGTCGTTTATGTTAAAAACAGCACCTTTTATAACAAGGTCAATATTACCATTGGCATAACCTATGGCAATGGTTTGCTTTTCAGGAAGGTAAGAGATGGCAGTAAGGTCATAATCCGACAAACCATTGAGCTTTGTTAAAGATGTTAAGGACTGAGTGCCCTTTGAATAAATATTCAAACCTAAACTGCTGGCTCCAATTATGTCGGTGGGAGTTTCAATAACGTGAAAGCAATCGTTAAATGCAAAATGATGTTTCCAATCGCCAATTTTTAAATTGTTTTGGGCCAGAGTTGAATTGGATAATCCCAGAAAAAAAAATAATATGAGACTTGATAAAAGTAGTTGAGTTTGGCAGCTTTGTACCCCCGGGTTTTTTTCTTGTTGAATATTTTGGCGGAATTTTTTCATTCTTTCCTGATTATATGTTATAACGCTATTTTTCTTTTGTAAAGGTATAAAACCTATAGATTTTTCAATATAAATAACGTAAAGCCATAACATTTATTCAAATACTAAGTTGGTTTAGGAAACTTACCAATTTTTCCACTGCCTTCCCTCTATGACTAATTTTGTTTTTTGTTTCAGAATCCATTTGTGCAAAAGAGATGGAATAGCCCATAGGTTGAAAAATTGGGTCGTATCCAAAACCATTGGTTCCCAACGGGGTTTCCAGTATGTTGCCTTCCACAGCCCCTTCAAATAAAAACTCTTTTCCGTTTAAAAATAAGGCAATTACTGTTTTGAATCTGGCTTTTCTGTTAGTAAGCCCTTTCATCAAATCAAGCACTTTATTCATATTGTTAACAGCGCTTTTATCTTCACCGGCAAACCTCGCAGAGTATACACCAGGAGCTCCTTTCAGTGCATCTATTTCCAGTCCGGTATCATCGGCAAAAGTGCTTATGGAGTAACGCTCATATATAAAGCGGGCTTTTAAAAGAGCGTTTTCTACAAGGGTGTTTCCTGTCTCCTCTATTTCAGTTGAATAATTTAAGTCGTCTAGGCTAATAAGATGAATATCATTCTTAATAATCTGTTGTAGTTCTCTCAACTTATGTTGGTTATGGGTGGCAAAAACAAGCTTCATTTTAATTCAAATTTGCAATATTTAAACAATTGTTTTAGTAAGCATCAAATTCTGAAATGATTTAAAACACAAGAGCCCCCTTGAAACAATTAAAGGAGGCTCTTGATAAAAAGTTATTATTTTCCATCATCCAAAGTTTCCATAACCATATTTCATCAGGTCGGTACGTGGATTAATTACCATTACTGGAATTTTGGCCGAATTGGCAATAATATACTGTTCCTGAGCACCAAGCACATAATCGTGAAATGCGATGTCGCGGGTGGTCATAATAATAATCAGGTCAGCATCGCGCGATTCGGCAAAATCAAGCGTTTCCTGACTGAATGAAGCAACGTTTTTAGAAAGCACCAATTCATAGTCAATTTTTCTTTCTTCAAGGAACGATTTGCAAAATACCAGATTCGCCTTTGTTCTTGGGTCAACTACTCCTTCTTTTGAGGTAGCTGAGAACAATAGTATTTTAGAGGTGAAGTACTTGGTCATAAACTGAGCCCACTTCAACTTCTCCTTGTTCTCCGATTTAAAGTCAACCGGGAAAACAATTTTTTTAACATCTGTGGTCCGTGGTGGATCCTGAACTACCAAAAATGGAATCTTCGATCCTACAATAACTTTAAGGGCCCAACTACCGGTAAGTTTTTGAAGCCCTTTCATGCCATGGGTTCCCATTACTACCAGAACACAATCTAGTTCATGAGCCACCTGAGTTATGGTTCGAAAGATTGAACCTTCACGAACTACAAAATTGGGAAGAGTGTTATGTGTTTCATTAATTTTTAAGGCTTCTTCCTTCATTTGTTGTTCCATCTCAACTATCTCAGCTTCTTTTTTTACAATGTGCAGAAGCGTGATGTTTGTATCGAGTACCTTGGCAAGCGAAACAGCGTGAGCAATGGCATTCATCGCAATCTCTGTAAAATCGTAAGGTACCAGAATGCTATGATTCAGGGTTTCCATATGGTAATGAATTCTGGGTTTATTTCAACGAATAAATATAGTACATTTGATATTACTTACATACAAATGTTAAAAAAAAAAAACGATTGATTGCAAGTTATTCGATAATTTTCTCGAATTTATATGAAAAACTAAATAGCCCGTCAGCATAGATGACAGATAATGAGAAGAATAACCACTTATGGAGAATAAGGGGTCCTCAATGTAGAGTTATAAAATCTTTTTTAAGGCACCAAACCAATAATTTTCGAACAAAAGCAAAGTAATTCAAGGATTTTGTTCTATTGAGGTACGCTTTTTGGTTGATAGGTTCAACTATATTATGAACAGAAAACAATAATTAGTCAAAAAAACATTTCTAAGTAAGGTCAATGTATTAAATTAGCAAAAAAGGATGAAACCAATCATTAAATTGTTTCAACTTTTATACGATTGAGTCCGAAAGCCTGAGGTGATAATTATGCTCTTATGAACGAATTAGCTACAATATTCTCTTATCCTGTTATTTTAATTGGCAGCCCCATTGTTTTGCACATGGCATTATCCATTAGCACCTTAATGCTATTTCTTCTGCTTTGGGGTTTGTCGTTTTTGTTGGCTTGGTTTATAATCAGGCGTAATTTTTACCGCAGAGTGGAGCACGAAGTCAATGAGCGCCTTGATCAGGCTATGAAAGTAAAGGAAAAATCGATTCGGATTCGAACCGGGTTTGACACAGAATCTGTAAGTCATAGCATTGATGGTACACCTAAGATGATTTCGCGCAAATATAAGAGCGTTACTGTTCTTTTTGCAGATATTCAGGGATTTACAAAAATTGTTGAACACCTTAACCCTGAAAAACTCATCGACGAACTCGACCGGTTTTTTCTTCAATTCGATATGTTGGTTGAAAAATATCGGATTGAGAAAATTAAAACCATAGGCGATGCCTATATGGCTGCCGGCGGTTTACCCGAAAAAAACAGCACTCACGCCATTGAGGTGGTATTGGTAGCTTTCGAGATTCAGAAATATATGTTGAAGCTTCAGGAAGAGCAACGGCATGAGCATGAAGACTTTTGGGAACTGAGAATTGGAATCCACACAGGGCCTGTTATTTCAGGAAAAGTTGGAAGGAACAAAGCCAGTCCGGATATTTGGGGTGATACGGTTAATATTGCCAGTAGAATGGAGTCATCAGGTGTTGCTGGCGAAATTAACATTACCGGGGCAACATACCAGCAGGTTAAAGATTTTTTTATTTGCGAATACAGAGGGAAGATGCCAATTAAATATAAGGGGGAAATAGACATGTATTTTATTCGCGGAATAATACCCGAGCTGTCGGAGGAAGAAATGGGGAAGGAACCCAACGCCCTTTTTGCAATAAGGTTACAGCAAATCAGGTTTAACGATTTGGAAGAGGCTGTTTTGGAGAGGCTGAGCCATGATTTACCAAAAAATATCTACTACCACAATTACAAACATACACAGGATGTAGTTACCCAGGTAGAAATTATAGCAAGAGGTGAAGGGGTTACCGAAGAGGAATTATTATTGTTGAAGACAGCTGCATTGATGCACGACACCGGTTTTCTGATTTCGTACGACGACCACGAAGCCAAAAGCATAGAATTATCCAGAGATATTTTGACTAGGTTTCATTACTCATCGAATCAAATAAATCAGATTATTCAATTAATAGAAGTTACAAAACCCAAGGCGAAACCAACCAACAAGCTTCAGGCAATATTAAAAGATGCAGATCTGGATTACCTTGGGCGGTTGGACTTTATTCATTTATCAGATAACCTTTATAAGGAGTTGATGGAATTCAATGGGAAAATGACGCCCCATGAATGGACAAAAAAGCAATTTGATTTTTTCTCGAAACATCGTTACCACACTAAAACGGCCCGTAAAATGCGTCAAATTAATAAAGAAAAACAGATGGAAAAACTGCGTGAAATGATGGAAATTCATTTGATGGAACAATGAAAATCGGTTTTTTTCGTTTAATTAAGCAGGGAATTTAAATCTGTTTACTATTTTTAGGCAGCATTATTTTAGTAAAAAGATTACAATGTTGATAATCTTGTTTATTTAAATACAGCCCTAACTATAATGATAAAGCTAATCAATAAACCAGTTTATTAATATAGAAATAATACAATAACATGAAAAACATTGAACCGGAAAGCAAACTCCCAAACATGATTGGCCCCGGAACTAAAATTTTGGGAAACATTGAAACCAATGGCGATATTCGCATCGATGGTAACATAGAGGGGAATGTGAACTCAAAGGGCAAGGTCGTGGTTGGCGCAAACGGTTTTGTGAAGGGAGAAGTTGTTTGTAGTAATGCCGAAATTGCAGGAACATTAAATGGTAAATTAGTGGTAAATGAGCTACTATCCTTAAAAGCCAGTTCAAAAGTAAATGGTGACATTAAATCAGGCAAACTATCCATTGAACCCGGAGCCATTTTCTCAGGAACATGTACAATGGGGAACAATCCGGCACCAGCGCCGCAAGCAGAAAAAAAATAGAAAGAAATAATTGCTTTTTTTCAACCCACGTCCACTCCCTGACGTGGGTTTGTTGTTTTATTGATATCTTTTGTTTTATTTTGATAGATGCACAAAAATCCCTTTAGGTTGGTTTTGTTGTTTACTGTGGTGAATTTTATTCTTGAATTCCTGACTAAACCGTATCCATATGAGGCAATTAATCATAAAGCAACTGATAATGGTCTGCCTTGTCTGGCTCATGGGTTTAATTTTTTTTTGTATCGCAGGAGTTTCTGCTGTATTAATTTGGTCATTTTATTGTTCCATCATTTTTAACGTTTTTATAGGAGGATTGTTCTTGCTAAATCTATGGATTAAAAAAGGTTATCCCTTTCCGGGATTGATGTTTACAACCTTTTCTTTTTTCAATCAGTTATTTTTTTTATCGCTTTTATTCATTTTTCTTAAACCTCAGGAGTATGATCATCGTATGATGGCCATAGCCGGTTTGGCAGGTTATTTTATCTGCTTTATTGCAGATATCCGATGGAAGTTGAAAATCATTCAAAATTGTAATCAATAAAAAAATTCATTAGTGTCCGATTAATTTTTTAGAATTTATTTGAATGTGTTTGTACATAAGGAAACCAGTGATTTTTTTTTCTACTGGGGCTAACTTTCCGCCTCAGAGAATTTCCGTTAAGAAAATCAGATTAATTGACGTTAAAAATCCGGGTTGTTTGAGCGTAGCGAGTTTCCGGATTTTAGTCAATTAGTCTGATTTTTAGGAAATTATCTGCAGCGGCGGCATTTTTTAACTCCGTTGAATTTTGCTACGCTCGGCATTGATGCAAACAAGTTTGCTCACTGCGCTCACTCAAAGCAAAATGTGCTTACTTTTTTTTGCTGTAGTGGAGCG
>CALEUX010000102.1 GCA_937920475.1 uncultured Marinilabiliaceae bacterium | reverse complement strand
TAGGGTTAAGGTTAGAAACGGGATGCACCAAACGAGGTGGTCCCGTTTCTTTTTTGTTTTAGTTATTCTATTGCTATTTCAATTGAAAAAATTGTTCCTTAACTTGCATGAAGCGAATCAACAACTATGGGATTTCTGATTGTAGTTCTTGCCCCATTCTTTATTACTTTATTTTGGGGCATTGTTTTTATCTTACACGACCAGCAAAGCAACAAAGCCAGGTTTGGGCTTGGTATATTTATGTTTTTTGGTGCGCTGCTCTATTTTTGCCACGCCCTTTATTATTTGGGATATCACGAAGTCTATCAGAAAATTGACTTTCTCTATACATTTAGTTCGCTTTCAGTTTTTCCAATGTATTACTTGTATGTTAAGCTTTTAACCTGCGAAACTCAATTCAGACTGCAGAACATTATGCATCTGATTCCAGCAGTGCTTTTGTCATTAACCACACTGGTTTTACATCTTAATGCCAATGATGCAGCCCGGCAGCAATACTTTAACCGGGTTTTGATTAATAACGACTTTTTAGCGGTTTTTGAGGAAGGTGATGCCGGACGCTTAGCCCTGGTGTTTTATTTGGGAAGGCTTGTGTTTGCTTTTCAGATATTTCTTTACATTATAAAAGGGTTTCGATTAGCCCATAATTATAATGTTCGTATTACCAACTTTTACAGCAATCTAAAGGACCGTCAGCTTATATGGGTAAAGTTGCTATCTGTTTCGTTTTTTATAACTGCGATGGCCAGTTTAATATTTAATGTTATTGGTAGAGGTGTTTTTTATTTGTCGAAAGAATATTTGGTTATTCCGGCAGGCATTTTCAGTGTGTTAATGTTCGTTATAGGATTACAGGGTAATCAGCAAAATTACACCATCAAAGAGGTTGAATCGGATGAAATGGAAGATGAAACACCCGTGAATCATGTTCTGGAAAATCGAGAGAAACTTAAAGCGCGATTATTGGTTTTGATGGAGCAGGAAGCATTGTTTAGGAAACATGATTTGCGAATTTCGGTTTTATGCAAAAAATTAAATACCAACAGAACTTACATTTCTGGCATTATTAACGATGAATTTGGCGAAAGTTTTAATGCATTCGTTAATCGTTACCGGGTAAAGCACGCATGCGATGTAATGAAAAATGATACCGCGGGAAACTATTCCTTAGACTATTTAGCGCACGAAGCCGGCTTTGGTTCAGCCAGCTCCTTTATGCGTGCGTTTAAACAAATTGAAGGCATAACACCGGGTAAGTACCTTCGTCAATATTCAGAGAACGGGCAACAGAGTTAACCTTACCTTAATTTTGCCCCAAGTTCTTTTTCAAATACCTGTGTCAGATTTTGCATAATACGGTCAATCTGTTGGTCGTTCAGGGTTTTGGTGGTGTCTTCCAAAACGAACGAAACAGCATAGGATTTTTTATCGGCCCCAAGTTTTTCTCCCTGATAAACATCAAACAATGAAACACTTTTCAGGAACTTTTTCTCTGTTTTAAAGGCTAATTGTTCAATAGCTGAAAACTGAACCGACTGGTCGATAAGCAAAGCCAGGTCGCGCCTTACTTCAGGAAACTTAGACAGTTCCTTGAAAAGAATGGCTTGCCGCGAAGCGGTTTTAACGAGCAAATCCCATTTAAACTCAGCAAAGAAAACAGCCTCATCAATATCGAATTGCTTCAGTATTTTTGGGTGAACCATTCCCAGTTGTAAAAGTTTCCGGTTATCAACTTTATACTCCAGTCCTTCAATCAGGGTATCGGTTTTTAATGAATCCACCTGCCATTTTTCTTTACCTATGCCCAGTTTCAGTAGGATGTTTTCGGTATAGTTTTTAATATCGTAGAAACGAACTTTACGGGCTTTTGAATTCCAGTTTTCAGGTAAATTCATGCCTGTAATAAAGAGCGCTAGGTTTTGTTCCTCACTATAGCTTTTTAAATTATCTTTTTGAGGTTGATTCAGTGCGTAGCAATTCCCAAATTCAAACAATTTTAAATCGGGGTGCTGACGGTTGCGGTTGTGCACAATGGTTTCGAGGCCACCGAACAACAACGTCTGACGCATGCCATTTAAGTCGCTGCTTAATGGGTTTGCCAGTTCTACAACCAACGAGCGGGGGTATTCTTCAAGATTGTCGTAATAGGCTGCTTTTGTGAGCGAATTACACATTATTTCGAAGAAACCGGCTCCGGTAAGTTGCGAGGCAACTGTGTTTTTCAACTGATGTTGGTCGGGGCGGGGCGAATAAACAATGGTTGAATTTACTTTTAATGAGGTTTCAACATTGTTGAACCCGTATATTCTAAGAATTTCTTCGATTACATCGGCTTCGCGCTGAACGTCGACCCTGTATGGGGGAACTGATACTTGTAGACCATCCCCGTTTTCTGCTTCAATTTTAATATCCAGAGCTTTAAGAATGTTTTTAATTTGTTGATGTTCAATGTTTTTACCAATTAGCCGGTCGATGTTTTTCCATGAAACAAACACATCGAAATGAGCAACCGGATTTGGATAAACATCAACAATATCGGACGAAATATAACCGCCGGCAATATCTTTGATTAACAAAGCCGCCCGTTTTAAGGCATAAATGGTCAAATTTGGGTCGGATCCCCTTTCAAAGCGGAACGATGCATCGGTAAAGAGCACATGTCGGCGCGATGTTTTTCGAATGTAAACAGGGTTGAAACAGGCACTCTCAAGGAATATTTTGGTTGTGGACTCAGAAACGCCACTGGTAACACCTCCAAATACGCCGGCAATACACATCCCTTCAGTTTGGTTGCAAATCATCAGGTCCTGATTGTGCAATTCACGTTCTTTACCATCGAGGGTAACAAATTTGGTTCCCGTCGGCAAGGTTTTTACTACCACATGATGGCCGTTGATTTTATCGCCATCGAAGGCATGTAAAGGTTGACCGCACTCGTGTAAAACAAAATTGGTAATGTCAACAATATTGTTGATGGGCGACATGCCAATGGATCTCAGTCTGTTTTTCAGCCAATCGGGCGATTCGCCTACCTTAACCCCCGAAATGGTTACGCCACTGTATCGTGGGCAGGCTTCCGTATTTTCAATAGTAATCTTAACGGAAAAATTGGTGTTTTCGGTTTTAAAAGCCTCTACCGATGGCCATGTTAATTGAATATCGGGGTTGGTTTGAAGCAGGCTTGCAGTCAAATCGCGGGCAACGCCAATGTGCGATGCACTGTCAATACGGTTGGGGGTTAAATCAACTTCAAGAATAACATCCGATTCAATATTAAAGTATTCGGCAGCCGGTGTTCCAACTTTGGCATTTTTGTCCAAAACCATAATTCCATCGTGGCTGTTGCCAAGGCCAATTTCATCTTCGGCGCAAATCATACCTTCCGAAGTTTCACCCCTTATTTTTGATTTTTTTATGACAAAACTTTCGTTGCCACTGTAAAGCGTTGTGCCAACGGTTGCAACCACCACTTTTTGTCCGGCAGCAACGTTGGGGGCTCCGCAAACAACAGCCAAAGGCTCCCCTGAACCAACATTAACAGTAGTAACGCTCAGTTTATCGGCATTGGGATGTTTTAAGCAGGTAAGCACTTCACCAACTACAAGACCTTTTAAACCTCCTTTTACTGTTTCAACTTCCTCAATACTACCAACTTCGAGGCCTAGGGAGGTTAATATTTCTGCTGTTTGGGCAGGAGACTTATCAATATTGATATAATTTTTTAGCCAATTGTAAGAAATATTCATGTGTCTATAATTTGTTTTTCAGTTGCCACATGGAACTCGCCATAATAGTCATGCTCCTTTGTGAGAGTTTGTTCTCATGGCTCGTTTCATCTGTATTTTTATTTATAATATTGATTGGAACCTCCATGCAAATTATTCCCCAAAACAAGGCCTGCTTTTGCCTGAAGTGTGCACCGATTAACGTTACTGTTTTTCAACTGACAAAAATAAGTAATTTAGCCCGAATTATTGACCTGCTTATTTTTAGAATTATAATTATTTTGCACTATGGGTGTTCAACAATTTGAAGGTGTACGTGTATATTCAGTTAATTTTGGATTTTTCAGGCGCGGGGCGGCTGTTACAATTCCCGGTATTGGAATTATTACAGGGTCGAAGTATGCAAATGATGAAAGCCTTTTGAAACACGAGTTCGGGCACATTATACAATACCGGAAGTGGGGTTTTCTTTTTTATTGGCTTCGAATAGCTCCGGTTAGTCTGTTAAGCGCCCTTAAATCGCGCATTAATCCCAAATTTAATCACATGCATACCTGGACGGAAAGATCGGCCAATTATCTTGCGTGGCGTTATTTTGACCGGGGGAAGATGAATAGTCAATACTAAACGTATATTGTTTACGATTTACTCAACAACTTCTATAGAATCGCCCTCATCATAGTAATCCTCATATTCCTCATCAGGTTGTAGCTCATAAATTTTCTCCTGCACTAATTGCATAAAAACAGAGCTGGAGAAATCAGGGTTGGCGGCAATTTCATTTAAAGCTTCCAGTTTCTTGGCTTCGTCTTTTAAAGCAAGTGCTGCAATGGTAAATTTAGCAACGGCTAAATCCACTTCTTCAAACGAGAGATTTTCAGGCTTTATCCAACCTGTTTCAATCCAAGAGCCTTTACTTCTTTTGCCTTTTATCTCAACCCAACCATCCTGGTCGCCTTTAACAGCAACGATGTCCATCAAACTAAACGTATTGTTCGACTTGGTCATCAAATCAGGACGATTGTAATAGTTCGCATCATTAATAAACACCGCTGGCCGCGCATCCAAAACCACAAAGTCGGTTCTCACCCAACCGGTTTTTCCATCAAGTAGTTTAATTTTTAAATATTCCACTGGTTTTGATACGGCTGAATCAATCGCAGTTTCATTCAGAAAAGTTACTTTTTCGCCAAGACTAACAGCGGTTAACCATTTAGCTTTATCGCTGGGTGCATCGTAGAGTGAAACCCTGTCCCAGATACAAACAGCACCCAAATTGGTTTTACCTGATTCGGAGCCACAGGAGAATAAACAAACGCTCATTAAAATGAGCATAGAGGAGTACAGAATTTTTTTCATTGGGGTTAGAGATTGGTTGAACATTTTTATTGTTGTTTACAAAAATAAAAAAAATGGTGATTCTTCAAACGCCTCTGCTTTTTAAAAGGGTCAACCGGTTTAAATTATTGCGCTTTGGTGCAGATTCGCTATATTTGGCTTTTTGAAACTTTGTGTATGGGAAGAACAAAAACGGACCACCGGCCACTGATTCTGGTTACCAATGACGATGGTGTAACTGCCGGCGGAATAAAAGCATTGATTGAGGTTGTACGGCCTTATGGAGATATTGTTGTGGTAGCTCCCGACCAGGCTATGTCGGGAATGTCGCATGCCATAACGGTTAAAGTTCCTCTATATCTTTCGAAAATACATGCTGAAAAAGGACTGGAAATTTATAAAAGCAACGGAACGCCAGCTGATTGTGTAAAACTTGCGCTTAATACGTTGCTTCCGAAACAACCCGATTTTGTGGTTTCAGGCATTAACCATGGCATCAACAGTTCGGTGAGTATGCATTATTCAGGCACTATGGGTGGTGCGCGCGAAGGCGTATTAAACGGTATTCCATCCATAGGATTTTCTTTATTGGATTACCGTGCCGATGCCGATTTTTCTACTGCCATTCATTATAGCCGGGAAATATTCAGTTCGGTAATTAGTCATGGAATAGAAGCGGGGATATGTTACAACGTGAATATTCCCAAAGGTAAAGGCATTAATGGCATTAAGGTATGTCGACAGGCAAAAGGAAGATGGGTAGAGGAGTTTGATGAGCGGATTGACCCCAGAGGACGAACTTATTACTGGTTAACAGGTCATTTCGAGAACCATGAACCAGAAGCTGATGATACGGATGAATGGGCTCTGGCCAATGGTTTTGTATCCATTGTGCCTTGTAACATTGATGCAACGCATTTTTCAGGTATTCAAAAACTTAGAGAATCTGGTATTGGTCAGGTTTCATCTCATAATATTGTATAAGGTTTTAATGTGTTGAATATGAGCCGTCTAAAAGACAATCAGATAATCGGTATTATAGCGGGTTTATTGTTACCATTGCTGATTACCATTCTGATATATAATTTACGCTATTTTGGCGGACGCACTTACTTCGATTTTATTGAAACATTGATAACATTTCATAGTTTTGGAAAATTATTGAGTTTAAGTGTATTACCCAATTTGTTACTGTTTTTCATTTGTATTTGGAGCAATTGGTTGCGAATGGCCCGAGGTGTATTGATTGCAACAATAATTTATGGAATTGCCACAATAATTTTAGCACTGTTGGGTTAAATGCAATACTTCCATCCGTAAGTAGTTTGTTTGTTAATGGTCGGATGGAACTCACATGTCGGATTTTTATCGGTGTTAGCCTGCCTTTGGCAGATGTTTGTTTCAGTTTTAATTTTTTGCAGATATCACTATTATGAAGTATTATCTCATAGCAGGCGAAGCTTCGGGAGATTTGCACGCTTCCAATTTGATGAGGGAGTTGAAAAAACTCGACTCCATGGCTCATTTCAGGTATTGGGGCGGCGATTTAATGGCTGAGCAAGGGGGACAACTTGTTAGTCATTACCGCGATACTGCCTATATGGGAGTTTTTGAAGTGGTAAA
>CALEUX010000101.1 GCA_937920475.1 uncultured Marinilabiliaceae bacterium | reverse complement strand
TTCTGTTATACTCCGAATGGCACTGAATATCATCAAAAATGAAAAATCGACCAAAAGGAGTGTTAAGGGCAAACGACTTAAGGCCGGGTGGGATAATGAATACCTTATGAAGCTACTCGATTTTTAATGCGTTTGCCCTGCATGCCTAAAAGTCTTTAGTCTTAAAAAAGCAGTTTCTTTATATCTTTACCATTTAAACCCTATCCTATGAACCGAGCCAGTTTAGAATTGAAGGCAAAACCAAATCAAAACACCAAGTCCGGCAAATGCCATCCTTTAGAAAAGACTTTTAAGTGCGTAAAAAGAAAAATCGCCCTTCTCCTTTTGCTGGTTATTGGCCTACAAATTAGCCTCCTTGCTCAAGACCAGATTATTACGGTGAATGGCACCATGAAAGATAATGATGGCCAGCCGTTACCAGGAGTTACCATTGTTATAAAAGGCACCAGTAAAGGTACTGTAACCGATATAAATGGCAATTACGCCATTAATGCGCCACTTGGCTCAACGCTGGTTATTTCGTTTATTGGGATGAAAACACGTGAAGCCATTGTTACCTTAACAGGACTTAATCCGGTAGGTACAAGAACCATCATTCCCTACAATACCGACCCCGATGCTTCAAAACTTCAAAGTCAGCGCGATAAAGATAAAGAGCAGTTTGAGAAAGCCTACATCAGGCGTATGGAAAGATACAATGATTACCTGAAAAAGCAATCGACCGACAGCCACTATGAATATATACTGCAGCCCCTTGATACAGCTACCGACCGTCAAATAAAAAAAATGCTTAAAGAATACAACAGCCATACCACCAAGCTACAACTTAACAAAATAGAACTTAATAGTTATACCGCCATTTACCGGACAGGGAAATTGCCTCAATTGCAAAAAAACTTTGCGCAGGGGCGTTCAGATGGTGGCAACTGGCAATACCAAGGCCCCGAAACAGGTGAATTATTTTCGTGGGGACCAAGAATAAATTTGCTTGAGTACGATGGTCTTTACAACGAATACAATTTAAACGGCTCCATTGTAAACCGTGGTAATGGCAACGGACAAATCCTAACCCCCTTCAGTTCGCAGGATATTTTCCGTTCAGGTTATTCATCCAACAACACCATCAGCATATATTCCACATTATGGAAAGCAGCATCGGTAATAACATATACCAACAATACCGGCAAAGGGGTTTTACCCGGAATGGACAATCAAAGCCATACCCTAAAAGCTAAAATTAACCTGGCAAAATTTGAAGGTTGGATAAATTACCACACAGAAACCAGCCACTTTCAGGACAAAACGTTAATGGCTCGCACACTTTATTCGGCCTTTATAACCCCACCATCGTTCGATAATCGCAATGAGTTAAGCACCAAAAAGGCATCAAAAGAAGCCTCGGCCATTTACACACCATCAGGTTTCATTCGCAGTTACACGCCGGGTATTACCGACAATCCTTTTTATCTGCTCCAAACCGCTAAAAACCCCTTCAGCGACAGAAACCTGTCGGGACAAATCAGCTATAATTATCGGTTTTCACGTTTTAACGGAAAAATTTATACCGGAGGTGAAAGACTAAAAAACAGCCAATTACTCAGTTTTGGCAATCAAACGGCTCAACTGCCCGGCGGTTCGTTTATTCGCAGAAGTGAGAAATACTCATCGTTCATCGCTGGTGGAACAATTGAATATCAGCCCAATTGGCTGGGCGGAATAGAGTACAATTTCTCTGTACCGGTTTTTATGTCGCACAGCAACCACCAGATAGAATCAACTAATTGGGAATCGCTTTCCAACAAATATTATCATCCATCGTTGAGCAGGAACTACTGGTCGGCATCGCCCACCATTTCGTTCAATAATAATAATTTGGGCATTAACTCCAGAACCGGAACTCAGTTTTACAGTTCGTCCACAGCTTCAGGAAGTTCCCTGTTGCCCTTTGTCGGTATTGCAGTACAGCCCCTTAATGTACTTGATGAGATATTCTATTGGGATACCAAAAATGCATTATTTGCTAAACTCACATTTAATATAAGCCGCAGTATAAAAGAGTACGATTTGAATTACAGCTACGGCAGTGGCAACTCACTTCGCTACCAAACAGGAGATTTTCCTTCCAGTCTGATAAACGAAGAACTGGGCGTTTCAGAAAACATCAGACCCGAAAAAATTACCAGCTTAAATGCCGGATTGCATTTGGCTTTTTTGCACAACCGGATAACCTCAGAGTTTCAACTATACCGCAACAAAACAACCGATGCCATTTACCCCCGGTTTGTTAACAACCATCAGAATTTATCAAATGTGGCAGATATAACAGTTAAGGGATGGGAAGAAACACTTTCGTTTCGATTCGGAAACTACCACAGGGGATTAAGCTGGCGTGCCTCCATTACGGCTTCTGCGTTTGTATCAAATGCAGATAGAATTTATACGTCGGAAGCCATTCCCATTGCAGGCTTTTCGGATGTTTATACAGCATTGGAGAACAACCAGCCGGTTGGTGTAATAATTGGAACCCGCTACCAGCGAAACAACACCGGACAGATAGTCATTGGCGGCGATGGGTTCCCTTTGGTTGATAACCGCATGCAGGTTGTAGCCGACCCAACTCCCGACCTGACAATGGGATTAACCAATCTGTTTAGTATGGATGGTTTCTCACTGGGTTTTACACTTCAGGCGCAAATGGGCGGAAAAATGTGGAACGGAACACGTGCCACACTCGATTATTATGGTACATCAAAACAGAGTGGACAAGAGAGATATATTGATGATTTTATTTTTTCAGGCGTTAATCAATCGGGTAACTCAAATAATATTCCCGTGGCTTTTGCTCCTAAGAGCCAACTCACCGAAAATAACCGTTGGGTAAGATATGGCATAGCCGGTGTTACCGAAGATTATGTGGAAGATGCTTCTCACTTAATACTGAAAGAAATAAAATTTGGCTATGAATTTAAAAGGAATTTGGTTAAGAATTTAGGCTTAAGCCAATTAAATGCGTCAGTTACATTTAACAATTTGGTTACTATTTCGGGCTATAAAGGTGTAATGCCAACAGGTTCGTTATGGGGACACAGCAATGGAAAGTCGCTCGATTACTTTAATATGCCTTTGGTACGCAGCATTGGGTTTAACCTGAATGCCACCTTTTAACCAACTTTATCCAACGTAAACCATATAGAAATGAAACGCAATATATATATCACAGCCTTACTGGCATTAATTGTTATTTCAGGATTGTCGTTTACACTTCCCGAAAGTGTATTCCTGCCATATCTGCTTAAACGATTTAACGAGTACCAGCAACAAAACCCTGAAGAAAAGCTCTATGCGCATATCGACAAGCCATTTTATAAGCCTGGCGATAAAATCTGGATATCGGTTTATCTTCGTGAAGGGAAAACCATGCAGCCATCGGAATTGAGTAATATTGTTTATGCCGAATTAATCGACCCCAGAGGAGGCATTTATCAGAAAATAAATCTGAAAGCCATTGACGGCAAAGCCAATGGATATTTTTTAATTGATTCGGTGGCTCCGGGCGGGTTATATAAATTAAAAGCCTATACCCAATGGATGCTAAACTCAACCGGATTTATCCCTTTCGAAAAAGACATTCAGGTACAAAAAATTATTCAGCCCCGGTTAATCTGGAAGCTCGATTTTGCAAAAGAGGCCTATGGCCCGGGCGATACAGTAACTGCCAACATAAATCTTAAAGACCTTTCGAACAACCCAATTGTTGGCTCTACCCTTAACTTCCAGGTGCTGCTCGAAGGCAAAGAATTTTTATCCTCCAGCATTATTACCGATGCAACAGGAAGCTTTCAGGTAACGTTTAGATTACCCGAAGACCTTAAAGTTAACGATGGCATTTTAAACCTGACACTTAACCATAATCAGCGTACACACGCCCTTTCGCGAGCCATACCCATAGTATTAAACAGCATTGACCTTCAGTTTATGCCCGAAGGAGGTGATTATATAGCCAATATTGAATCAAAAATAGCATTTAAAGCATTGAATGAATTTGGAAAACCTGCCGATGTGGAAGGGATTATTACAAACAGTAAAGGCGATAAAGTGGCCACATTCAGCAGTTTCCATCAGGGTATGGGCGCTTTTAAACTAAAAGCCGCTCCAAACGAAGTGTACACAGCTAAAATTACAAAGCCATCAGGAATTCATAATATTTACAGCTTACCGCAAGCCAAACTTAAAGGTATTGCTTTGGCCGTTGACTCCTGCTCCAACAAAACATTGCAATTCAGTTTAAAAGGCGATACCACACAATTGGTTCACTGCATTGTGCATATGCGCGGAGAGGTAATTTACAGCCAGACATATTCATTCAAAGGCATACCGATTAAAGAATCCATTAAAATTGAAGAGTGGCCGGCAGGTATAGTACACATAACCCTTTTCGACGATTTTGAAAAACCATTTGCAGAGCGGCTGATTTTTGTGAATCCCCACAAAAAAATGAATGTTACAATAACCACCGATAAACAAGTTTATTATCCGCGCGAAAAAGTTCAAATGACCATTCGCACTGCCGATGAAACCGGAAATCCCATACCGGCCAATTTATCAGTAAGTGTTGTAAACGACAAAATAGTTGCCTTTGCCAACGATAAGCAGGATAACATTTTAACATCGTTATTACTGACATCTGATTTAAAAGGCAAAGTACACGAACCATCCTTTTATTTTAAAGAGGATGAACCCAAAGCAGTTTCGGCCATCGATTATCTGTTGCTCACTCAAGGCTGGCGACGTTTTTCGTGGAAAACAGTGCTCAATGGAAATGCCCGATGGGATTTTCCTGAAAGCTACGATAAAATTCGTGGGCAAATTCAGAGAAACAATATGGGCATCAGAGCCAAGGTATCGTTGGTAGATGCCAACAGAAAAAAAGTGGCCACCCTGAAAACATCCAACAACGGGCGGTTTATGTTTACAGGTATCGACAGCCTGTCGAACTATACCATTTACGCAAAAAGCCTCTCCAGAAAAGATAAAAACATCCAGATAAAGTTCGCCAACCTGAATTTTCCGGCTAATAATTTCTCCAATGATTTATCGCTGGGTTCAGCAACATTCACTACCCGTGCTCAGGGTGTAAAAAAACAAGAGGTGAACAATAGTCTGGTTTTGCAACCCGACATGCCAGTAAACAATTTATTGCAGGGAGGTGGCGACTTCTTGTTGGAGGATGACGAAACCAGGTTGGATGAATTGGTGGTAATTGGATATGGCAGTCAGAAAAGAAGCATGGTTACCGGTAGTGCAGTATCCATAAGAAGTGAAGAAATAACAGGAAACCAACAAGATATGTTAGGCTTTTTACAAGGCAGGGTTGCAGGCCTTGAAGTTACAGATAACTCAGGATTTCAGGTTTCATCAACATCGGTACAAATCAGGGGTACTTCTTCGCTATCATTTAGCAGCGAACCATTATATATTGTGGATGCGGTACCCGTTCAGAACATCAGTATGGTAAGCCCATCGGTCATAAATTCCATAGAAGTTATTAAAGACCCTGCAGCAACAGGCATTTATGGCTCCAGAGCAGCCAACGGTGTTATTCTTATCACCACCAAAGGGCATCCCGTTAATTATGGATTGTTTCGCGAAAACAAACGAATTACACGCGCAGCAGTTCGTTATCACAGACCATTTATCCAGCCAACTGTTGAGTTTTACAAACCTCAATATCAGGATAAGGACTCAGTTATAACCAAACCAGATTATCGTGAAACCATATTGTGGCAACCTTCGGTAAAAACCAACCACCAAGGAATGGCCATCATTGAATTCTGTAACTCCGACGAGGTAACATCGTTCCGCACCATTGCAGAAGGCATTGGGAGCAATGGCTTAATAGGCCGTGGCGAGCAGGTTCATAGCATTGAGAAACCTGTGAGTATTGATGCCACACTCCCACCCTATCTGGTTTTTGGCGACCGTATTCTGATTCCGGTAGTAATGCGCAATACCACAACTGAAACAGTAACAGGGAAACTAACTGCCAGGTTGCCAAAAATGTTGGCGTCAGATTGGCCTACTGACACAATTGTTACCATAAAATCGGGCGAATCGGTTAAAGTGTTGATTCCTGCACGGGTTAAAAACATAGCAGCGAAAGATAAAATAGACATCCGATTTGGCGATACCAAATTCAAAGACAGGTTTGTTGAAACCGTTGAGGTTGTTAAACGCGGATTTCCAATGGATTTTTCATTCTCATCGCGTGCCATTACTACAAATTTCAGCATGACTGTGGCCGATGTCATTGAAAACAGCCTGAGTGGGAAACTCAACTTATATAATGATGTTACCAGTCATTTGATGAATGGCATTGAATCAGTGCTTCGCGAACCTCACGGGTGCTTCGAGCAACTGTCAGCCACCACTTACCCCAATATTCAAATTCTAAACTATTTTAAAAACAGCCAACAATCCAATTCCGACATTGAAAATAAGGCTTATGACCTTATTCAGAAAGGATACAAAAAACTTACTACATACGAAACCAAGTCGGGAGGTTTTGAGTGGTTTGGACACAGCCCTCCACACGAAGGTCTTACAGCTTACGGTTTAATGCTGTTTACCGATATGGCCCAATTATCCGATATGGTTGACCCAATGCTAATTGAACGAACAAAACAATATCTGTTAAGTCGCAAGGACGAAAAAGGTGGATTTCGCCAAAACAACGGCAAATACGGTTTCTCTGGAGCCTCTCCAAAAGTAACCAATGCCTATATTGTAATGGCCTTGTCGCATGCCGGTGTTCCTTACAGCCAATATCAAAAAGAGTTTTTAACAGCTCTCAGTGAGGTTAATAAAAGTAAAGACACCTACCGCATGGCAGTGATGGCTCAGGCTTGTTTAAATATGAAAGACACCTTAAATGCCACTATTTTGGTGGATTATTTAGTTGACCGGATTAGAACCAGAGGCATTAAATCGATTGATGCAGAACAAACCATTGTTAACTCTTACGGCCAGTCGAAACAGGTTGAAACGGTTTCGTTGATTGCCGATGCCCTTATCAGGTTAAATCATAATGATTTCGAAACAATTACAACAGTTGTGGATTTTATTCTGAGCAAAAGGCAATATGGAGGATTTGGTTCCACTCAGGCCACAGTTCTGGCACTAAAAGCCGTTATCGGGTACAGTAATCTGGTGAATCAGATTAACGAAGATTGCACCATGACATTGATTCTAAACAACCAGGAAGTGGCTGTAAAACAAATCAAAGCCGGAAGTCAATCAGTAACAGTTGATTCGTTACAAAACTTTATGAGCCCAGGTTTACAAAACTGGGAAGTCCGTTTCTCGGGCAACACCAATCCCATTCCGTTTACGATGGATATTAACTGGCATATTAACACCCCTGTAACTTCCGACGAATGTCAGGTAAACCTCGAAACCAAATTGATGCAAAACCGTTGTAAGGTTGGTGATTTGGTGCGTATGTCGGTTCAGTTGCGCAACAAAAAAACCACCGGTTTACCTATGACGCTGGCAATGATTGGCATTCCATCGGGATTAACCATACAACCCTGGCAATTAAAGGAAATGCAGGAAAAACATCAATTCGATTATTATGAGATACATAAAAACTATCTGGTAATCTATTACCGCGAAATGGGTCCCAATCAAACGGTATCGCTCAATTTCGACCTGAAAGCCGAAGTTGCCGGAACCTATGAAGCACCTGCCGGAAATGCTTACCTGTATTACAATAAAGAAGTGAGAGACTGGGAAAAGGGCGAAGTAATTGAAATCGCCGAAAAATAAGGAATCATCATTAATAAAAACCAATTTTTCCTTACCTTTGCCGAAATTTATAAACGCCAAAAGCTTCTCCCATGTCATTCACTGAAGATAGAATTGTATCAGACGGCTTAACTTTCGATGACGTATTGCTAATACCTGCGTATTCTGAAGTTTTGCCACGCGAAGTAAACTTATCTTCGCCCTTTTCGCGAAATATCATGCTGAATACACCCATTGTTTCGGCAGCCATGGACACCGTAACCGAATCTCGGATGGCCATTGCCATTGCGCGCGAAGGGGGCATCGGGGTTATTCATAAAAACATGACCATTGAGGAACAAGCCCGCCATGTTGAAGTGGTGAAACGTGCCGAGAATGGTATGATTTACAATCCCGTTACCATTAACCGGGGGCGTAACGTAGCCGATGCATTGCGACTGATGAGCGAATATAAAATTGGCGGAATACCTGTTATTGACGAACATGGCTATTTAGTAGGTATTGTTACAAACCGTGATTTGCGCTTCGAGACTGATATGAATCGGCTTATTGATGAGGTAATGACCAAGGAAAACCTGGTAACCACCACCCAATCGACCGATTTGGAAAGCGCTGCTGCCATTTTACAACGTCATAAAATTGAAAAACTACCTGTTGTTGATAAGAACAACAAACTGATTGGCTTGGTTACTTATAAGGATATTACCAAAGCTAAAGACAAACCATTTGCCTGCAAAGATACCAAAGGCCGTCTGCGTGTTGCCGGTGGCGTTGGCGTAACCTACAATACCTTTGAGCGGATTGAAGCTCTGGTAAAGGCCAATGTTGATGCCATTGTTATTGATACTGCCCATGGCCACTCAAAAGGAGTAATTGAAACGCTGAAAGAGGCCAAACGTCGTTTCCCCGAATTGGAAGTTGTGGTGGGTAACATAGCCACTGCCGAAGCAGCCCATGATTTGGCTAAAGCCGGTGCCGATGCAGTGAAAGTTGGAATTGGACCGGGTTCTATATGTACTACCCGCGTCATTGCCGGTGTGGGCGTCCCACAATTATCAGCCATCTACGAAGTATCGAAAGCCTTGAAAGGAACCGGCGTACCTCTTATTGCCGATGGTGGTTTGCGCTACAGCGGCGACATTGTTAAAGCCATGGCAGCTGGAGCGCACTCCGTAATGGCAGGTTCGTTGTTTGCAGGAGTTGAAGAATCGCCGGGCGAAACCATTATTTTTAATGGCCGTAAATTTAAAACCTACCGTGGCATGGGTTCCGTTGAAGCCATGCAAAAAGGCTCTAAAGACCGCTATTTTCAGGATGTTGAAGACGATATTAAAAAGTTGGTTCCCGAAGGTATTTCTGCACGTGTACCCTACAAAGGAACACTTTACGAAGTTATTTATCAACTAATTGGAGGTTTACGGGCAGGCATGGGCTATTGTGGCGCTCAAAACATTGATGAATTGCATAAAGCCCGGTTTACCCGTATTACCAATGCAGGTGTTGAAGAGTCGCATCCACATGATGTTACCATCACCAGCGAAGCGCCCAATTATTCAAGATAAACTTACCAGTACTATTCATAAAAGGAGGCTGTCTCATAAGTTTTTTTAAGGCTCTGAAAATTGAGTATTTGAAAAACTACTCGGGTAGGAGTACGAATAAAAAGAGGGTGTCTCTGACTTTTGAGACACCCTCTTTTTGTTTTAATCAACACCACTTCTATAACACTCCTGTTGTCCACCTCCCGTCTCCTGTCTCCGGTTTCCGGTCTCCTGTTACCATCCTTTTGCCTCCCCCCTCTTGATTTACGGCACAAAACAGATTAACTTGTATAGCTATAAACATCTGATAACTTGAAATAAACAAGCTGAATACAGAGGATTCTTCATACAATAAAACACAACATGACAAAAATATACATATATGAAAAACAATAAGTTATACATATCAGCATTGGTGTGGTTGTTGATTCTTCTCAGCACCAACACCATATTATCACAAACCCAAATACCAAATGGGAATTTTGAAGTTTGGGCCAATAAAAGTCTTTACGAAAAACCAGATGTTTGGTACACTCAGGACGATCCGGTTAAAGCCGTTTTAACCACTTTTAAACAGGGCGATGCAGCTGATGGTGTGTACTCACTTCGACTGGTTACAGTATTAGACGAAAATGAACAAGGTGGCGATAACGTTATGGATGCTTATGCCGCCCTCGCCAATCTGGCCGATGGTCAAATGGCCGGCTTGTTGTGGGATATCCCTGTTGATCGTTTCCATGTTTCGGTAAAATACAACGTCATGCCGGGAGATGCAGCTCTTATTGTTGTTTGGATAATCAGAAATGGCAACATTGTTTCAGCCATCCGGCATCCGCTAACCGGCAATTCTTCAGGCACCTGGACGCCATTAAATTTACCGCTTGTTTACCCAGGAGGTGTTGTTATAACCCCCGACCAAATTATGATTGGCTTTATAAGCAGCAGCGTTAATGATGCTTACTTGGAAGGCGAAACCAACCCTTATATCCCTGCTGCAGGCAGTTGGCTAATGGTTGATAATGTTTATTTTACCATAGGTGCCAACCCTACTCCCATTCTCGTCCCTAATCACAGTTTTGAAGAGTGGGTTGATGTAGCAGTTACCGAACCTTTGGGCTGGTCAACTGAGAATTTCCGGTTTATCGACAGTCAAACCAAACCTGTAACCCGCACTTCACAAGCCTATGAAGGAAACTGGGCAGTAAGACTAGAGGTTAGAGAAAAGATTGGAGCTCCGCAAAGTTGCTCCATGCATTTAGGGTCTGGGGTGTGGGATTACGGTGGCATCCCATATACAGATAAACCTCAGGCTTTATCAATGGTTTACAAATATTCTCCTGTTGATAATGACCAGGCCTATATTGCAGTATGGTTTAAAGGTCAACCTGTTGCAGGTTATCCTTCTAGTCAGTTTGGGTATACTGAATCCATCATCGCTTCGGTACCCGAATACCAAAAAAAAGGCACTGTTTTTTTCTGGCCCGATGGATTTCAGCCCGAAGAGCTGGTTATTCAAATTATGCCAGGTTTAAAAACCGGTTCAGTTCTTTTTGTCGACGATATAAAATTTGAGTCCACCTATTTGGTTACATTCATTATTAAGGATAAAGATGGTGTACCCATCTCCAATGCCCGGGTTTATCAGGATATGTTTCCGTATGCTTTTTCGGTTAACCCACAGGGTGAAACAACCTTGCCATTTTTTAACGGAACCTTTAATTATAAAGTTGAAGCAAATGGTTATAGTAACTATGAGGGTTCTTTCACCTTAAATGGTGAAAACATGAACGTAAATATAGTAATGGGTACTACAACCGGAATAAGTGAAAAAGATAAAAAACATAAACCGGGTCTTTATCCAAATCCTTACCAGGAAACTGTTTACCTCTCCAATAGCGATTTGGTTTCCAGCTTAACAATCAATTCAATAAACGGGGCAAGCGTTGTGAAAACTGAAGTCATATCGGACAGTTTCAATCTGGGATTCCTTTCTCAAGGGCTTTATTTGGTTACCATTGAACTTAAAAACGGAGACAAAATCAATCAAATGCTGATTAAAAAATAGGCCTCATTGCAAAAATCATGTTTTGATAGGATGTTAACAACTCAACAAAAATTGCTTTCGATTAGTCTGTTAACATTAAAAATACTATTTTTAAATGGTCAATAAAAACGCCATACTTTACCTTACCAATTTTATTCTAAGAGATTTTTGCAGCCAATAAAATACTCTAAATGAGTTATTTTGCGCTTACGCAACAATAACAGAACAGAACATAAAACAATAATAATTAATTCAAATTTACGCATGAAAACAAAACAATCGTTAATCACCAAATTGAGTGGATTAATTCTGGCAACAACTTTTTTTGCCTGCACTCAAAAAGCACCGGAACCGGATAAAATCGTTTATGGCCCCATCAAGCAAGTTTATGAGTTGCCTGTTGTAAAGGGGACTGTGTTCTATGTAGCTCCCGATGGCACGGCTGAAGCAACTGGTAACAGCATTAATGAGCCCACTTCCATTGAAGCGGCCATTGCAAAGGTGGTAACCGGCGATGCCATTGTAATGCGTGGAGGAATTTACCGTACCGGAAATCTTACATTTAACCAGGGTATTACCATTCAGCCTTACAAGGATGAGCAACCTGTTATTAAAGGTACGCACATTGCTACTGACTGGCAAAATGCCGGTGAAAATCTTTGGGTTACCAACTGGGAATTCTTGTTTCCTGCCGGACCAGAAGACTGGTGGAGAAGAGAGCGCGAGGAAAAATACACGCCCATGCACCGTTTCAATAACGACGGTATTTTTGTAGATGGACAGTTTCTTCAATCGGCTGGCAGCAAAGAAGAAGTTAACGCAGGCACCTATTTTGTGGATTATGACGCTCAACAAATATACATTGGTACCGAACCTGCTGGTAAACTGATTGAAATAACAGCTTATCGCAAAGCTATTTTCAGAACCACCGGTGAAGCCCATGGTAAACTTTCCGATGGCAGAGGCCCAATTATTCGCGGTATTGAGTTTACACAATATCCCGACACAATGGTTCATATCGATGGCTATTACCCACAAGGCATGTCGGCCGAACATGAACATGGTAAAGATGTAATTGGCACCGTTTTCGAAAATTGTACTTTCTCAAATTGCTTCCGCATTGGGCTTTTTGCTATTGGCGACAGTCTTGTTATGAAAAATTGCGAAGTACGTAACACCAATACTGAAGGGGTTTATATTGTAGCCTCATCGGATGTGTTGCTGGAACGGAATATTTTTGCCAATAACAACATTGAAAAATGGACAGGCTTTTACCCATCTGCCGTTAAAATATTTAACCAAACACACAGGGTTTTATGCCGTGAAAACCTGGTAATCGACCACCCATTCTCCAATGGAATCTGGTACGATGTAGGTAACGAGAATGGTATTTTTGTTAACAACCACCTTGAGAACGTGACCGGTGCCGGTCTCGATTCAACTGAACTCAACAGGAGATTCCGCGATAACAGCGCATTCTTTTTCGAAATATCAAAAGGAACCATTTGCGCCGGTAATGTTTTTGTAAATTGCGACAAAATGTGGATTTTAAACAGCAGCGATGCTGAAATCTATAACAACACCTTTATCAATACCCGTGTATCATTCTCGCGCGACACCAGAGGCGATAACAACGACCATTTTGGATGGCACATATTTACCGGACCGGGTGTGGAAGAACGTGAAAATCATGTTTTTGTAAATAACCTCATGGTTATGAAAGAAAACTATGCCACTCACATTTTCCAAACCACACAACCGCCTCACATGTGCGAGCGCCTGAATCAATCGCAGTTGAAAGAACTTGATTTTAACTATTATGTTCGTCGTACACCTGCCGATACCATTAATGCACCTATTGCATTGTGGAGTCCGGCTCCCGGCAATGAAAATTGTTTTGCAAGAATCAATGCTCCTGAGGAAATAACTGCCATGTATCCCAATTTTTCAGTTAACAGCAAGTATTTAAAGAATTACGATGCTGCCATTTTTGTGGATGAAGCCAATAATGATTTCCGTTTGCAGGAGTCGTTTGCAAAGGAAACAACCGCCACCAAAATACCTGAAAAAATCAGAAAAGTTATGGGATTAAAGGACGGTGATGCCGATTTTATTGGGGCAAAACCAGTTAAGTGAAAATTAGTGACAAGTCAACAGTAAAAATGAAAAAGGCAGAAGACTGAAGACAGGGGAATGGAGACCGAAGACGGGAGACCGAAAACCGGAAATCGGAAACCGGAGGCGTAAGGTAGTGGAGTTACACGTAGCGGAAAAGAAGCCCTTGGTTCTTAGCTCCTGGCAGCTAATATCTAGTACCCAACGTCTAACTTCTTGTGCCTTATTATGACTGACATGATACTAGTAAAGAGTAAATTCAGTCTGTTTTAATTCAATAATACCCAGAGTTGCTAAGTTATGAAGCATGGTTTCTCAAATGCTTTAGTCTTAGCAACTTTGGGTTTACTTTTTTGCCATATTGCTAAAATTTTAAATAATTCTTTATCAGGTAGGATACACCTCTTTTTATAAAATGAATTAAGCTACCAAAAAAATAAGTGGCTCTGCAGCAAAAGAACAGCATTAACCGATTATAAGGTAAGCATACCATAATGTGATATTAAAATATAACAAACTAATATAAACTCCTAAAAGTAGAGCACCATTGATATAACCTGAATTAGAGGATTTAGAACTAAAAAATCTAAACCTTAGGCACATATAAAAATAACTCCAAACAACAATTTGACAATCTGACTTAATTTTACTAAATTGCGTCATATACTTGACACTATTATGAATTATTTAGTCAGAGAAATTACAAACAGCATTATTGAAAAGTTAAAGCCAAATAAAGTTGTAATAATATTTGGAGCCAGAAGGGTAGGTAAAACTGTTCTGGTTAATGAAGTTTTGGCGTCACTTGAAGAACCTTATCTGGCTTTAAATGGAGACGACATAAATGTACACGACAGACTCTCAATTAGAACAATAGAAAATTACAAACAGATTTTAGGGTCGTATAAACTTTTGTATATCGATGAAGCCCAGAAAATTCCAGATATTGGCTTAAAACTTAAATTAATGATTGATGAAATTGAGGGGTTGAAAATAATTATTTCAGGCTCATCTTCATTTGACATCAGCCAGAATGCAGGAGAACCTTTAACAGGCAGGAAATATTCTTTCAATCTTTACACACTGTCAGAAAGAGAATTCAACCAGACAGAAAACAATATTTCAAAAATTGATAAAGTTCGCGAAAGGTTAATTTTCGGCAATTATCCCGAGCTGCTCCAGCTTCCTGACAGGCAAGATAAAATCGACTATCTAAATGAAATGGTAAGTTCTTACTTGCTAAAAGACATTTTAGTTTATGAGAATATTAAAAACTCGCACAAAATATTTAATCTTTTACGTTTAATAGCTTTTCAAATTGGTGGAGAAGTTTCCATGCAAGAATTGGGGAAACAATTAGCGATTAGTAAAAACACTGTTGAAAAATACCTTGATTTGCTGAGTAAAGTTTACATTCTTCATAAAGTACAAGGCTTTAGCCGAAATTTAAGAAAAGAAATAACAAAAAACTCAAGATGGTATTTTCTTGATAACGGAATTCGAAATGCAGTAATTGCTAATTTCAATCCCATTGAAGCCAGAAACGATATTGGTCAACTCTGGGAGAACTATATGATTAGCGAAAGATTGAAATATCAGGAATATAGGAAAATATCTTCGAACAATTATTTCTGGAGAACATATGAACAACAGGAAATAGATTGGGTTGAAGAACGTGATGGCTTATTGTATGGCTTTGAATTTAAATGGAAAGATTCTACCTCAAAAATACCTTCTCAATGGATAAGCGTTTATCCAAACGCCTCTTTTGAAATTATTAACCAAACTAATTTTGTTACATGGTTAGAATAGTGTTCTAAATTCTGGAAATGAGGCTGTCTAAAAAGTTATCAAACCATTTCATTTTTCTTAGTGCTCCTTAGTGTGTACTTTGTTTTCCTTTGTGGTTCAATTGTTTAAAATTTACCACAAAGAACACAAAGGTTATCACAAAGTCGCACGAAGCACTTTTTAGACAGCCTCATTTATTCAAGAGTTTTAGCTCCCCTTTCTATTTCTCAACCGATTTAATCTCTGCCACAACCGATTCCAGTCCTTCAGATTCGGCCATTAATTTAATTGAACCCGATTCGCCCTTTTTGGCCTTAATAATTACCAGACAATAACCATTAAAAGCATTTCTGCTGTGCGATGCAAATGAGGTCATATCTGTAGGATCGCCATTATCAGTGGCAACTATCTCTCCGGCGCCTTCTGCGCTGAATTTCAACAGATTTTGAGCATTGGGAACAAGCAATCCGTCTTCATCGGTAATTCGTATGGTTACAAACGATAAGTCATGTCCATCATTGCGTATTACGTTTCTATCGGGCTCAGCCAATAAACGGTTTGGACTTTTTGTGGTGCGGATTGTTGTTTCGGCCCATCGCTTACCGTTTTTATATGCAATGGCTTTTAGTTCGCCGGGTTCATAAACCACATCATCCCAACGGAGCCTTGATTGATAGAGTTCTTTTTTCTTTCTACCAAGCGATTGTTCATTGAGAAACAACTCAACCTCATCGCCCGAAGTAAACAAATGTACCGGAGTTATTAAACCCACTCTATCGGGCCAGTTCCAGTGCGGTAAAATATGAACCAATGGCAAATCGGGGCGCCATTGCGATTGATACAAATAAAACCGGTCTTTTTTAAATCCGGCCAAATCGATAACCCCAAAATAGGAACTTCGTGCATTACCATACGGAGTTGGTTCGCCAATGTAATCCCATCCACTCCAAACAAATCCTCCGGCAACATAGGGATGCTGCGCCTTTGTTGCCAACACCTTATCGGCCGACGACCCAAAATTAGCCGTATATAACTCATAAGCGCTCACATACATTTTTTCGAAATCGCCATCTTCTCCATCCTTAACTGGTGCGCTTATTTCAGGCGTTACAGGGAAAAGATAAGTGCCACGTGTGCTTAATGCGGCTGCATTCTCGCTGCTCAAGATAACTTTCTCAGGAAAAGCAGCATGAAACGCCGGATAAAGAGGTGATGTTCTTATGCCTTGTAAATGGGCATATGCCGGTGCATTGCGAATACCCTCGCCCTGATAGTTGAGATTGATTACATCCATGGCGGCCGGAAACGGCATATGTGGTTTGGCATAATTCATCGATGCTGTAGTTGGTCGGGTAACATCTTCCTCTTTAATGATGTTGTGCAAACGACTGGCTATGGCTGCTCCTTCCTCGCCGGTATATTGCTCGCCCACTTCGTTCCCAAAGCTCCACATGATGATGGATGGATGGTTTCGGTCGCGGCGAATAAAAGCTCTTAAATCCTGCTCGTGCCATTCTGGGAAAATAAGATGAAAATCGAGTGCAGCCTTCTTTCTCTCCCAAACATCGAACATTTCGTTAACTACCAGGAATCCCATGCGGTCTGTAAGCTCAAGAAACTCTCTGGCTGGCGGGTTGTGCGCCATTCGTATGGCATTGCATCCCATATCGCGCAACATTTCAAGCTGACGCTCGGCAGCACGAAGGTTAAAGGCTGCTCCCAAAGCTCCCAAATCGTGATGCTGGTTTACACCATTGATGTAAATGCGTTCATCGTTAACAAAAATTCCATTTACAGCGTCGAAACGAAGCGAACGAATACCAAATGGTGTCTCATACCTGTCGATAACCTTCCCGTTTTCGAACAATGTGGTAACAGCCACATACATATTTGGTTTTTGCGTTGGCGGAGGGCCCCACAAACGTGGATTCTTCAATTCCAAAGTACTTTTAACAACGGCTTTCTCTCCCGCACTGGTCATTAATATTACAGGGTCGAAGGAGGCAACTGCTTTGCCAATTTTTAATCCATCGTTGTTTAAATTAAAAATGTCGGTAACAACCTTAATATCAGCGTTTCTATCGGAACTATTCTTTACATCGATGGCCAAATCAATGATGGCCGATTTCCCGGAAACCTCGCGTGAAGTAATAAAGGTGCCCCACTGACCAACATGAACAGGATTGGTTTTGGTAATCCATATACTTCGATAAATGCCACCTCCCGGATACCATCGCGATGAGGAAGAAGGATTGTCGAGCCTGATGGCCAACTGATTGTCGCGTCCAAATAAGATGTAAGGCGTTAAATCTATGCGGAAAGAGTTGTAGCCATAAGGCCATCCACCGGCTAACTTCCCGTTTATCCAAACCATTGCATAAGCCATGGCGCCATCTATATCGAGGAAAATATTCTTTCCTAAATCGTTTGCCGGAATGTCTAATTTGCGACGATACCAGGCAACACCTTCACTTGGTAAGCGCCCCATACTGGCAATGCCAGGCAAATCCTCAGTTATAAAGGGGCCGTTTATGGCCCAATCGTGCGGTAAATCGATTAAATTCCATTGCGAATCGTCAAAACCTGTCTGAACAAAAGGAAAATCCTCGCCGGGGTTACCTTCGGGACGGTTGAATTTCTTGTTTGGATTGTTGATAAAATCGTTTCCCGTTGGTAAAATCCAGGGTTTTAAAACCATTTGTCTGGCTTCGGTTGACTCTGCCTCATCAGGTTTGGCATCGGCTTCTCTCTCATCGAGGTTATCGCGCACTTCGGGCCGTACATCGTAAATCAGATTATCGGCCACAGCCGCCGATTCATACTTATAAAAACGCCAACTTTCGTTGATGGAATAACGCTCTCTGCCAGCATTTTCCTTATCGGAACACTGACAACCTGCCAGCATTCCGGTTATTAACATCAGAACTAAAAATCTCATATTCAGATTAATATTTTAAACCACCACATAATTGAACTGTTAAATAATAGACGGGAGATAATAAGATGCGAGATCGATAGAATCAGAATAAAATAGATACATCTGGTTGCCGGCAGAGAAGAAGGATTAAAAAATTATAAAGATATCTTATCATCTTTCCGGCTAATCCAACTAAACCCGTTCTCACCCAACAATCTGACAATCTTTTATCTAATCATCTAAAAACACAATCTCTTTACTCCATTACCACGGTGGTAATACTTTTGGCGGGAATGGTCAACAATACCTTTCCATTGCTCAGAATGTTCTGGTGCTGCTGAACATTCACAAACTCCGAAGTTGTGTAAGCCATAACCGATTGAACAGAACCCGGGTGCGATAACTGAACACCATCAATAGCCGATAATGCGGGGTTGATGATTACCACCACAGTTTTGCCATCGCCTGCATAAGCAGTAATGTTTAGCGATACAGTTTTATCAGACGTTATGGCAATACGCTTATAACCAGGTCTGATAAGTTTCGAGAAATGCGAAAAAGCATACCCTCTTTTTAAAATATTACTGCGCGTGGTCCCCTTTTCACCATCGCCCAAAAAGGAATAATAGCGCCTGATGTACCACCAAATATAAGCATTCCAGTTGTAACGCATGGCATCGTGCATGGTTCCTACCATTTGCATGGTTTCGTTCCAGATGGCTGCTTCAGACGTGTTCCAGTTGTTGGTGTTTGCCCCGCTGTTCTGGTTCATCAGGTATTCAGTCATCCATATTTCTTTGCCTTTTTGCTCAGCCAAAGGGTACGACGCCAAACCGGAACCATAAATATGTCCAGCCACAATATCGAATTTACTAACTGCATCGGCATCATTCAACAAAACATCGGTAAACGATTGCTTAAAATTGAACGATTCGGCAGCACTGATTTTAGTATTTTTAATGGTTGATGCATGCTCTTTTATAAATGTGAGCATCTCCTGAGCCGTCCAGCGGCAACTTTCATAAGTTACAGTAATATCGGGCTCATTTTGAATGGAAACTGAATAAATATTAATGCCCTGCGCATTCATGTACTCCACAAATTTATTCAAATGCGTTGCATAAGCGCCATAGTTTTCAGGCTTTAAAGCACCATCAACCTGGTTGTTGTTGGTTTTTAATGCAGGTGGCGGCGACCAGGGCGAAGCAATTATTTTAACATTGTATTTCATGGCTTCCTGCAAGGTTGAAACCAGTGCGGGCCAATCGCTTTCGTACATTCCAACGCGTACCCGCATAATACTGAATCCCAGCTCTCCATCATCGGTTCCGAACACTTTCTTTACTTCGGCAGCATTTAAAAAATCGGAGCCCCAAATCATATTGGCACCGCCAAAACCGGCTATGGTTTGAAAAACAACATCGGGGTAAATTGTAAAATTGGTAATTTCCAAAACTTTAGCTGCTTGAGTCAGTGTAATGGTGTGTATCAGGGTTTCATCGGTAAGGGAGCGAAGTACAAGTTTTTGAACGTTCTTGTTATACGTGTCGTTCTGTTTAAAGCTAACTTTTACCGCTGTAGTGGTTTGCGCCTGACTTTTTGAACCAAAAGTGGCAGGTAAAATCTGGGTAATAAAGCTATTGCCTTCAACCACGTCGCCTGCCGCTACCGACCATTGTGTAAAAGCCCAGTCGACCTGAATATTAACAAAGCCTCCGCCAACTGCTAACTCGGCGTTTGGAATGGTTTGCTCTACAAACAATAACTGCGGGGTTTTGGCCATTTCATCTTCGGCATCTTTTTTACAGGCCTCCGATAACAGCAGAACAGATACGACAAATAAAAATTTCTTAAACAACTGCATAACATGTTTTTATATTGGTTTCACAAAATTAGTGCTCAGAAACATACTGAATGACTGTAAGTTTCTGCTGGAATTTAATTAAATCGATTAAGAGACTGTTTAAATTTATCTTTTAGACAAAAGATATAAAAAGTAACATGCTTAAAATAAACAAAATAACTTAATAATCTTGTTTGCCTGCCTGTCGGCAGACAGGTCTATATTTTCTATTTAGTCTAATCCCGATGAACCGGGACACGTCTATCTGTCTAAAGCCTGCCTGCCGGTAGGCAGGTCTAAACTTCTAAGAGTCTATAATAAACTCAGGAAACTAAATTTAAATAGATACTAAGAGTGGGTTTACGAAATCACAATACTATGATTTTATCCCACATTAAAAGTACGTATTACCTTTTTGCAAAAATATACATTAAAAGAAGTTTAAAAGTGGAAATTTCTGTTAAATGGGTGGGGATTTGTGAAAAGGAAGCATAACAACAAACACAAAATAAATAATCGATACAGCAAGCATTAAACCTCATTCTCTTTCTTTTACCTCTATAAATACTGTTTATTGCCATCGATTTTTGTAATTTTGCACTTTACAAACAGTTACCTCATAGTAGCATGAAAAGTCGGCAAATAATACCTGTGTGCCTTTAAACAACATGCTTATCTTACATCAGGCCAGAAGATGAAACGATTAGGTTTTTTATTTTTCATGTTGATATTTACTTTTTGCTTTGCGTTTTCGCAATACAAAGTAATGGTAAGTCACGACTATCCTCCTTATAATTTTTATAACGACAATCAGCAATTAGTTGGTTTTAATATTGATATTATAAATGCCATTAACGCTTTATACAATAATAAATTAGAGATAGTTTCGGGCAACTGGAAGAATATGAATTCGGCATTAGAAAATGGTGATGTGCATGCAGTTGCAGGTGAGCTTTTCTTTAATACCGGCGATAACGATTACGAGTTTTCCAGATCGCTTATAAGCACCAACCACAGTTTTTTCTACAACCGCCAGCTGAATCCTCATTTTTCATTGGAAGCTCTGCGGACTGCTACAAAACCAGTGGTTGTGCTCTGGCAAAATGATGTGCTGATTCATTATATGAAATCGTTAAACCCCAACACTCAATTTGTTTTTGTTCGAAACTATCCTGAATTGCTTGAAGCTCTTCAACAAAAAGAAGTGTTTTGCGCCGTGGCTCATAAAATCATCTGCCAGTACCACATTGATAATCTTGGCAAAAAACATATTAAAGCCAGTAGGGAGGTTTTTCTGGAACGGAACATGGGATTTAAAATTAGTAAACATCATACCGAATTAGCGACTATGCTAAACAACGGTCTGGAGATTTTAATGGCCAATGGAACCTATCAGCAAATCTACAATAAATGGATAAAACAATATAACCGCCAGGAGTTTAACTGGAGAGACTTTTACCAGATTTTGATATGGAGTGGCTTTGCATTATTGCTAATATTTTCATCTTTATTGTTATTTAACAGAGTTTTACACGAAAAGGTAAAAATCAAAACCCGCCATCTTGAAGATCAATTAAACGAAAACACGCGAATAAGACAGGAACTTGAACAGGCAAAAATAAAAGCAGAAGAAAGCAATCATCTTAAATCAGCCTTCCTGGCTAATATGAGTCACGAAATTAGAACACCTATGAATGGAATTCTGGGTTTCTCCGAACTTCTAAAAACTGCTGATTATGGCTCCGAAGAGCAAGTCTATTTTATTGACCTGATACAAAAAAGCGGGGCCAGAATGTTGGAAACCATCAATAACATCATTGATATATCAAAAATACAATCGGGTGCCGAAACACTTTTCTTAAAAGAGATTAATTTGGCAAAGATGATTCAGGAAATGTATCATTTCTTTAGTGTGGAAGCTGGTAAAAAAGGAATTACACTGAACATGGAACTTGCCGAATGCAATAATCCCTGCACTATTTACACCGATGAGTACAAACTGCATTCTATACTAACCAATTTGATTAAAAATGCCATTAAGTTTACCACACAAGGCTCTGTTACTATTGGTTACACCAAAAACAGCGAATTTGCACATTTTTATGTGAGAGATACCGGCATTGGCATTAAGCAAGAAAACATAGATGCCATATTTAACCAGTTTATTAGGGCCGATTTATCGTACAGCACCGAATTTGAAGGTTCGGGTTTAGGACTCTCCATAACTCGCGAATATGTAATAATGTTGGGCGGCAAAATTTGGGTTGAATCAGAATTTAATGTGGGCAGTACTTTTTTTGTGGATACTCCGGTAAGGTTAAAGCGATAGAATTATTATTTTACCCACATCACTCCTCTTGCAATAATCACCAAATTAATGTATTTTAACATCGCAAACAGAACAGAACAAAACAGTCTGTTTTCCTTAACCGCTAAACCACTAATTAAATAAAAAGTTTTTACAGCTCATTTAGCATTGCCAAACGCACGGGGATCCATATTTCTTATTCTCAATGCTGTAAACTTTTATTTTATTCAATTAAAAAACAAAATAATTAAAAGGGTATTTGAATTCAGTATAAACCAAACAATAATTCCATGAGCACAACCCTTGTTTTTAAAACCAACCGGGCAGCAAAAAGTACAATGACGATTATTGTGCTTTTAATATGCTCAATCACAATGTTGGCCCAACCTTCAGGTGGCCCCTATGGCCCCGTTCCTCAAACCTATCAAATTCCAAAGGTTGCGGGTAAAATTTATTACGTTGCACCTAACGGAAAACCAGACGCCGCCGAAACTTCGCTTTCAGAACCCACAACCATCGAATCAGCATTTGATAAAGCCCGAACCGGCGATGCCATCATCCTTCGTGGAGGTATTTACCGCACCGGAAACCTGCTACTTAACCAGGGTATCACCATGCAACCTTATGCCGATGAGCAACCCGTATTAAAAGGCACCTACGTTGCTGAAAACTGGACTGACCTGGGCAACAATCTTTGGGTTACAAAATGGGAACATTTATTTCCCATGCCACCTGAATCGTGGTGGCGGAGACACCGATCGGGACCTACCACACCTTTACATCGGTTCGATAACGATATGGTTTTTGCCGATGGCCGGTTTCTGCAATCGGTTGGCTGGGAAGGCCATGTGGACGAAAACACGTTTTACGTCGATCAGGTTAACAAAGAGATTTATATTGGGGTAGATCCAACCAAACACACCATTGAAATAACCGCTTTCAATCTGGCTATTCACCGTGTTGATGGAGAGTTGCGCGGTATTCCATCCGATGGTAAGGGGCCAGTTATTCGCGGTATAACTTTTACGCAATACGCTTACCGGGCATTCGAATTCGATGGCACTAACCCCGAATGGGTTTCGCCCGAAAAAGAGCATGGCAAAAGAGTTACAGGCACCACGCTCGAACATGTTACCATCTCATATTGCTCACGCGTGGGCGGATATTTCAGAGGGGATAATTTAACCATCCGCAATTGCAAGGTTAGCGACACCAGCACCGAGGGCATCTTTATTTTAAGCTCAAGCGATGTGCTCCTCGAAAGAAATATCTTTACACGCAACAACATCGAAAACATAACAGGCTACTATCCTGCTGCTGTAAAAATATTTAATCAGTGCTATAGGGTTACCTGCAACGACAACCTCGTTATTGACTTACCAAACTCCAACGGAATATGGTACGATGTGGGCAATGTGGATGGCGTTTTTACCAATAACTGGATTGAAAACGTAGGTAATATTAACCGTCCGTTCGATAAAACACAGCCGTGGCCCAGCGACAATGGCTTCTTCTTCGAGATATCCAAAAACGCCATTGTGGCCGGAAATGTATTTGTTAATTGCGATCAGGGCATTTTCGTTCTCAACAGCTCAGGCGTTGAAATATATCAAAATACCCTTATCAACAGCACCGTAACCATAGCCCGCACACCTCGTAGCGCTGTTGGCGACCATTTTGGCTGGCATCCTGCCTCGGGCCCCGACGTTGATAAGCGTTACAACCATGTATTGGTTAATAACCTTTTAACATCCGACTATCGTTACAACCGCCCGTTGCTCTATGTATGGCAAACGCCAAGTTTATGCAAAGACTTAACACAGCCACAACTTAAACAAATGAACAACAACGTTTATGTACAAAATCCAAATAGTTCAGCGCCACTTATCCTTTGGAGCCCTGTGCAAAACGAAGAATGTCATCTTTACCTGAGCAACTTAACAGAACTTCGTAATCTACACCCCCAGTTCGAATCAGCCGGAGTTGGCTACCAATATGGTCAAATTCCTCTGTTCCGTGGAAAATATACAGGTAGTTACGAACTACTGCCAGGATTTTCTGGAAACAGGGCAGCCTCGAGGTTACCGGCTAACATTAGCAACTTACTAAAATTAAGCCCCAAACAAAAACCTTACGTGGGTGCTTATCCGGTGAAGTGAAGAAGAAATTCTTGAATAAACATTAATGAATAATATCAAAAGAAAAAGAGGGTGTCTCAAAAGTCAGAGACACCCTCTTTTTATTCGTACTCCTACCCGAGTAGTTTTTCAAATACTCAATTTTCAGAGCCTTAAAAAAACTTATGAGACAGCCTCTTTTTGTGATCCGGACAGGATTCGAACCTGTGACCCACAGCTTAGAAGGCTGTTGCTCTATCCAACTGAGCTACCGGACCCCTTTTTTCGAGGTGCAAATATATAAAAATCTTCCCAATTGACACCAACCATTGCAGCTTCTTTTAATTTTTTTAGACCATTATTATCGGGTAAAAATCCATCCCATTTCAGATTCTCTTTCCCTTAACCGGAAATACTTTTTTACATATAGCAGATTTTTCAACTAAGGTGCTTTCTTCTGTTAAATTAGAACATAAGAAAATTGTCAACTGTCAGAGACTAAGAATCAGGGACAAGAATCTTCTTTTCCGCTACGCCAAACTCCACTACGTTACGCCTCTGATTTCCGGTTTCCGGCCTCCCTTCTTCGGTCTCCATCCCCCTGTCTCCAGACTTCTCTGTTATGCCAAAATAATAAACATGTCGCTGATGCTTAGAGACTGTTTAAATTTATTTTTTAGACACGTGTTCCGGTTTATCGGAAAAAGATGCAAAAAGTAACATGCTTAAAATAAACAAAATAACTTATTAATCTTGTTTGTCTATACTTTCTATTTAGTCTAATCCCGAAAAACCAGGACACGTCTATCTGTCTAAAGGCTAAACTTCTAAGAGTCTATAATAAACTCAGGAAACTAAATTTAAACAGATACTTAGATTTTGATACAACTTCATTCTGAGCAAAAAAACATTAATTTAATAGTACTGTTTCGTTTATAAACCTTATTTTGTTTTAGCAAACGAACCTTTATGCAACATTTCTACTATTTAAAAATTGTTCTAATTGGTTTTGCAATCGCGCTATTCGTAAGTGGTTGTAAAAAACGTTTGCACAAAAAAGAATTATCAGAATCTTTAAAGCAGAATATTGAATATCTGAATAAAGATTCGGCAACCATTGCAGGAGAAACCATTTATCACCCCGATATAATTGCCCGGCTTTACAAGGATAATCAACGTTTTGTAACTGTTAAATGGAATAACCTTGAAAACGTTAACCAGCTGTTAAATTTCATCAGGCACTCTAATGACGAAGGTCTTAATCCTGAGGATTACCATTTTTCTTTAATTGAAGAACTAAAAAACAGAATACAGCAGTCTCCCAAGGCTTCGATTAAAGATGTTACGCAGCTTGAGTTCTTACTTTCAGATGCGTTTCTGTTGATGGCCTCGCACTTAGCCGAGGGAAAAACCGACCAGCAAACCGCTGACCCGCAATGGCATGCGGCTAAAAGGAATTTAAATATTGACTGGCCCGGATTTATCGACAGCGTACTTCAAACCCGCAAAATTACGGATGCGCTCAACCATTTATCGCCCAACCATCGCGAATACAATAACCTAAAAAAAGCTCTTGCCAGATACAAAAAAATTGAACGCTGGGGCGGCTGGGCTCTCTTTAAAACCAATTTTAAAAAACTAGAAAAAGGGATGATGCACCCCGACGTTGCGCTGCTGAGAAAACGATTGGCCATTGAACAGGGTTTTATTAAACCCGACACCGATGATGATAACCTGTTTGACCAAACCTTACACCAACAAGTAATTATATTTCAACGCAGAAACAGTTTAATTGGCGATGGCATTATTGGAGGCCAAAGTGTTGATGTTCTAAACGTTTCTGTATCGGAACGTATTGCCACCATCGAAGCCAATTTGGAACGATGGCGTTGGCTCAACGACAATCTTGGCGATGCATATATACTTGTGAATATTGCCAATTATTCGCTCCAACTGGTTAAAAACGGAAAGACAATTTTTACATCAGATGCCATTGTTGGTCGCCCACTAAGGGAAACGCCGGTGTTTAGCTCGTTAATGACTTACCTGGTTTTTAATCCAACGTGGACTTTACCTCCTACCATTTTAAACGAAGATGTTATACCCGAAATGATAAAAAACCCCAACTATCTGTACGAGAAACAAATGAAAGTATTAACCATGAGTGGCACCGAGGTCGATCCATCAACCATCAACTGGAACAATGCCGCAAAAACCGGCTTCCCATACATGATACGTCAAATACCGGGTTCTACCAATCCATTGGGGCGCATAAAATTCATGTTTCCCAATCATCACAACATTTATATTCACGATACACCTTCGCGCAGTTCGTTTTCGCGCAACGACAGGAATCAGAGTTCGGGATGCATTCGCATTAATAAGCCTTTTGAGTTGGCTCAATTAGTGTTGGAAAACAATCCAGGCTGGACACAGGAACGCTTGCAGGAAATACTCGACGATGGTGAACCCAAAACGGTTTTGTTGTTAAAGCCAATTCACGTTCACGTTATATATATTACGGCATGGGCCGATGAAAAAGGAATAGCCAGTTTTGGTCGCGATGTATATAAGCGCGATGCCGCTTTAATTAAAGCACTTAAAGAACAACATTCGAACAACAGAAACCAATAAAAAGAGGCTCTAAGCAGGTTTTACAATAAAAGGTAAAGCCGAAAAAACGCCCAAAAATTCTGGGCCTTCAGAAATAAGTTGTTTCATTCCGGCGAGTGCTTTGTCGTTGGTAAGCATTTCAGTACTTTGATGATAGGAAGCTTCGGGATGATAAATATAGAGGCAGGAACCACCAGCAATCATTTTAATGATTTTCTGATGATTGGCAACCGGAATGGCAGGACATCCATGACTTCGTCCTAATCGTCCATTCGCTTTAATATACTCTTCACTAACATAATCGGCACTATGTATAACAATGGCTCTTTCGCGGGCTTTATCGTTAATGCCACGCTCCTGCCCTTCTAAAAGAAGCGACATTCCATGCTTACCAGAATAAATATCGCCTGTTAAATAAAAGCCCAAACTACTTTGATAAGAAGATACAACATTTGAAAAACGGTTGGCATATAATTCGCCGCTGTTGCGCCCATGCGATACCAGACTTGTATGCAAAACTTTCATTTGATGAACGTCAACAATCCACATACGTTCCTGATTCGATGGCAAAGAAAAGTCGATAATAGTAAGAAGGTTATTATTTATCTGATTATTGGCTTTTAGATTTAAAAAACCAGTTAATGCTTTGCTAAACACATTAAAATCGGGCTTTAACGCAATATCGTTCAATTCATTATAAAACCACGATACCATACTGCCATAATTCATCTGAAAAGTTTCCGGTAATTCATTCTCTTCCATACCGGCAGATAAATAGGAAAAACTAGTGGGGAAAAACAAAAAAAACGTAACGAAAAACAGCATCAACCTCTTCATCATTTTCAAATCTGTTTAAGTAAGTTGAGTGCTTGTACGCCGTTAATTTTAAAAAGGTTAATAATTTATTGTAAAAAATTTAAATATACACCAAAACGGATTTTATATAACACTGTATTTCTGTTACTTAAATATATATTTAACAGTTTGATTTTTAATCATTGGCAACTGATAAACGCATAGAAGCTTTTTATAGTAATAGAAAACTAATTTTAAACGCTCACTTAAAATTTTAAAATTCTTATGTTTGCAAAACATGCAACACCAATGGTTTATGAAAATCCTCCTGCTAACACCGCCTCTTACCCAGTTAAACACGCCATACCCGGCAACGCCCTATTTAAAGAGTTTCTTAGTTTCTGAGGGTCATCAGGTTATGCAGGCCGATTTGGGAATTGAATTGGTAAACAGAATATTCTCTTCCAATGGATTGCAAACATTGTTTAAAGAAGCGAACATAAACAGGAAAACAACCCGTCAGACCCGTCAGGTGTTTGCCAATCAACAACAATATATCGACACCATTGATGCTGTGATGCAATTTCTCCAGGGTAAAGATAATTCTCTGGTAACCCGCATTTGTAATACCGACTGGCTGCCAAAGGGGGAACGTTTCAATAACATGGCCGACCCACATTGGGCGTTTGGAACCTTAGGAAATACCGAAATGGCCCGTCATATGGCCACCCTTTACATCGACGATTTGGCTGATTTTATAAAAGAAACCATCACGCCGCATTTTGAGCTAAGTCGTTATGCCGAACATCTTTGCATTCGATTGCCCCAACTCGACCCACTTTTAATGGCGCTCAGTCAACCACTTTCGTTGCTGGATGAGTGGCTTCTGCAACTTTTAGATAAAAAAATAAAAGCCTTCAATCCCGAAATGGTTTGTTTCTCCATCCCATTTCCTGGCAATTTAATGGGAGCTTTTATTTGCAGCCGTTATATTATTAATCATTACCCAAATACTACCGTTGTTTGGGGTGGTGGCTATGCTAATACTGAATTGCGTCAGTTAACTGATGCACGTGTTTTTGATTTTGTTCATTACATTTTGCTTGATGACGGGGAACCATCTTTAAAGGCACTAATCAATCATCTGACAGGTGAAAAAATATCAGATTTTTGCCAAACCTATTTCAGAAACAGTAATGGAGAAGTGGAATTTGTACCTGCCAAACCGCATCATGCCATCCCTTTTAAACAAATTCCCGCACCCGATTATTCCGATTTACCGCTCGACCAATACATATCGGTTATTGAAGTTGCCAACCCTATGCATAAACTCTGGAGCGATGGTCGATGGAATAAAATGACGCTGGCGCATGGTTGTTATTGGGGCAAATGTGCCTTTTGCGACACCTCGTTGCCCTACATTAGCTGCTACGAAGCTTTGCCGGCCAATCAACTTTGCGATTATATTGAAACCGTTATGCAACAAACAGGCACAAGAGGCTTCCATTTTACCGATGAAGCAGCTCCTCCCCGCTTGTTACGCGATTTATCGGAAGAAATCATTCGCCGCAAGCTTATAATCAGTTGGTGGACAAATATCAGGTTTGAAAAAACCTTTACAGCCGAATTGTGCCAGTTAATAGCACAGGCAGGCTGTATAGCAGTTTCAGGTGGCATTGAGGTGACATCAAACCGATTATTAAAATTAATTAACAAAGGTGTTACCATTGAACAGGCTTTTGAAACAGCCCGGAATTTATCGCAAAACGGCATTATGGTTCATGCTTACCTGATGTATGGTTTCCCAACCCAAACGCAGAAAGAAACATTGGAAGGCCTTGAAACTGTTCGTCAGATGTTTGAAGAAGGCATTATTCAGTCAGCATTCTGGCATCGGTACGCCATGACAGTGCATAGTCCGTCGGGCGTTAATCCTGAATTGTATGGGGCTGTAAAACTGCCCAACCAAACAGGCTCATTTGCCAATAATGAAGTTTATTTCACTGACAATCAAAAAATAAACCTCGACAAACTTGGCAATGCTTTACGCAAAGCAACTTATAATTATATGCATGGATTGTGTCTGGACTGGCCTGTAAAAAAATGGCTTAACGAATAGATTATTATGAAGTGGTATAGCAAAAAACAATAAGGCTCTAATTCAAATAATTATGTTTTCACTCTTTACAATTTTCATAACCTCCACCATAATAGCTCTTTCAGGTGCTATGATGCCGGGCCCTTTACTTACGGTAACCATTAGCGAAAGCACACAAAAAGGGCCAATGGCAGGGCCATTATTGATTGCAGGTCATGCATTGCTCGAGCTTCTGCTCATTGTTGGTCTTTTGTTCGGATTAGGCCCTGTGCTAAAACACAACCTGTTTTTTCTGATAATTGCTCTGGCTGGCGGAGCCATTATGTTTTGGATGGCCTGGGGGATGTTTCGCTCCATTCCAAAATTATCGGTTGATGTTGAAAAAACTGATAAAAAATCAAACAATCTACTGTTAACAGGAGCTCTTATGAGTTTGGCCAATCCGTATTGGATTATTTGGTGGGCAACCATAGGAATAGGCTACATTGTTTATGCCCAGGCTTTTGGAATATGGGGCATTGTTTTCTTTTTTACCGGTCATATTGCCGGCGATTTTTTGTGGTACACGTCTATTTCAGTGGCTGTGAGCAAAGGTAAAAAGTTGTTCACCGACAAAGTTTACAGAATACTCATTGCCGTTTGTGGAACATTTCTGGTGGGATTTGCCCTTTATCTGGTTATAACAGCTGTTATCAGGTTACTTCAATAGAATAAGCAGCTGTGTTTAAAGATGTTAATATTAAGGTTGGCAGGCATTTTCAGTACACCCAAAACATTGACTTGTAATACACTAAGAACTTTGAACTAAAAAACTTTGAACTAAAAACTTCTGACTTTTTACAGTTCACTTGTCATCTATTTCTTTTTACCCTTCTTAACCTTCGGTTGTTGTTCCAATTGAATCTGCTCGTTAATCAATGATTGCCAGTCATGAGTGGCGGCAGGTGAAAAATCAATGGTAGCCTCATATTCATCGCGGCGGATTGTCAGCACAGTTATGGGTTTATCCAGAAATGTTTCAATGGTGGCCAAAGTTTCTTTCTCTTCGGCGCTGCAAAATGAAATAGCCGTACCTTTTTGAACGCCTCTTCCGGTGCGACCTACACGATGTACATAGTTTTCAGGCACATCGGGCAAATCATAATTTACCACGTATTCAACATTGGGGATATCGATACCACGAGCACTCACATCAGTAGCAACTAAAACCTTACAAATACCCTCTTTAAACCGGCTCATAACCTGATTGCGATCTTTTTGATCTTTATCACTGTGAATGGTCATACTTTCCAGACCAACACGTTCCAGAGCTTTGGCAACACGTTCGGCCCTAACTTTTGTTCGCACAAAAACCAGGATTTTGCTTTCGGGGTGCTCTTTAATAATATGTTCCAGAAAAAACCGCTTATGATCCATTTCCACATAAGCTACCGAATGATCGATATTTTTTGAAACCGGATCTTTAGGAGAAATTTGTATACGAACCGCATGCTGAACCAATCCGTAAGCCAAATCCTTTATATTTTTATTGATGGTGGCAGAAAAAAACAGCGTTTGTCGCTTTTTTGGAATTCGTTTTACCAGTTGCTGCATATCAGATATAAAACCCAATTCGAGCATGTGATCGGCCTCATCGAGCACAAGTATTTCAACTTCTTTAAATGATAAAAAGCCCTGACTGGCCAAATCAAACATACGTCCGGGTGTGGCTACCAAAATATCAACACCTTTTTTTAACCTTTCTATTTGCGGCGCTTGCTCAACTCCTCCAAACAAACCAAGTACCTGCAAACCAATACCGCTCACCAACTCGTTAAAAACACCGGCCACCTGAATGGCCAATTCGTGGGTGGGCACCATAACCAGGCATCGTACCGAGTAGGCTTCCTGAAAAATACGTCGGGTGGATAAAAGCTGTATAATGGGTATGGCAAACGCAGCAGTTTTACCGGTTCCCGTTTGAGCAATGGCCAAAACATCTTCACCGCGTAAAACAGGTGGAATGCACTTATACTGAATATCGGTTGGTCTCTTAAAATCAAGCCGTTCCAAATTTTTCTTTAATTGAGGTATAAGATTGTATTTTTCAAACTTCATCTGAATAATATTTTATATTGAATGGGCCTATTGAAATAGCAATTATATTGCTTAAAGTGCTGATGCATAGGCGGTGTGACCATGTATGGATAACACATTTTTCCTCAACAAAGATAGATTAAAAACCTTAATGATAACAATTAAGCATACATAGGTTAGTTGTTAGTTCTTTGCTTGCAGCATATAGCCCATGTCTCTTACCACTATGCCCTATGCCCTGCGCCCTTGGCTCTTTATTGTTCGTTGATAATGATTTTAAATAGCGACGCATAATTACTGGAATTTCATCAAAAACTTCTATAAATTTATCATATTAATTCAACCTGCATCATTATAATCTGTACATTTCATTACCAAACCTAATCAGCATGAAACTATATCTACCGGGTATTTTAATATTTTTCTGGCTGTCGCTACCGGCTTTTAGCCAGGAAAACCCTGTTATCGATAAAAAACATATCGTTTTTAAAACCGGAAATAAAAAAATTGCCGCAGGAAATCTTAAGCGTGGTGATTATTATTACAGCAAAAGAATCTACGACGAAGCACTCTCCTATTATTTAAAACTTTATCAATACACACAAAACCACTCACCATTAAATTACAAAATTGGAGTAAGTTCGTTGTATGGCACTAATCCTAAAAAAGCGCTGGACTATTTATTGATTACCGATCCTGAAACGGCCTCCGATTATTATTACCAGCTTGGTAAAGCGTACCAGCAAAATTTGATGCACACCCACGCCAAAGAAGCTTTTAAAACCTATATTCTGGCTCTTCCTTTGTCGCAGCAAATACGTGTTGCCGATGAAATAAGACAACTTACCCGCGAATGTGAGTTTGCCGGGAATGCCATTAGAGACTCAATTCCCGTATTTATTATTAACATGGGCCCGAATATAAACAGCTATTACGACGATTATGCAGCCGTTCAGCTTATTAAAGACTCTTTGATTTTCTTCACCTCACGCCGCCCCAACAAGGATTTGCAAAAAGGTGTCGGCCCTTCAGAATTTAAAGAACGAATATTTTATACCACCTGGAATGGCAATGATAATCCATCAGAAGCAATAGAGGTGGTTAAGCTGAGCGGTTCAAAAAACAGGAGCGTTTCAGGTGCTAATAACAGCCAAAACAAACTCTTTTACTATAAAGGCAAAAATAAAAATGGCAATATCCGCTCGGCCATAATTGAAACAGGAAAAATCAGAAAAAAAAGCCGCATTAAAGGCAAAGTGAACACAAAAGCCTATCAGGAAACCACATTAACTGTGAGCGACACCGGTGATGGCTATTTTGTTTCGAAACGACGTAATGGCGTGGGAGGAAAAGATATCTGGCATGTTCAGAGAAAAGGTGACAAGCGTTTTACAAAACCACGAAACATGGGGCCAACCATCAATTCAACCGGCGATGAAGAAGCTGTGTTTGTTACTCCTGATGGCCAAACCCTGTATTTCTCATCCAATGGACATCCCGGAATGGGAGGTTTCGATATTTACAGAATTGAAAAGGATGAAACCGGAAAATGGAGCAAACCAATTAATATGGGTTATCCCATTAACAGTCCGGGCGACGAGCTATTTTACCATCCAACAGCCGATTCCATGTTGGCGTTGTTTGCCACCAAACGACAGGGAGGTTTTGGGGGGCTTGATATTTACCTGATAAAAAAAGACCCGCGAATACCTTTCGAGTTATCGGGAATTGTAACCGATAAAGCTACAGGCAGAGTGTTACCAGCACTGGTTACATTGTACAGCAACATCGACCAGCTACCGGCTGGCTCGGCCTATGTGGATACGCTGGCTTTTAAATACATCCTGAACATGGACGATGGAGGCGACTTTTACATTCAGGCCGATGCTCCCGGTTATCGCTCTGTAACCGAAACCTTTGAAAGCCCAAAAGAGCGGCACAGCAAAGTATCGCGCAATTTTGCTCTCGAAAAATTACTTTTTCCATATACTTTATGGGGTACCATCAGCAATGTAAAATCGGGCACTCCGGTTCAGGCAGAGCTGTTGTTCAAATCTTTAAATAAAGACACTGTAATTTACAGGGTTGTTTCCAATGCTCAAACCGGTTTTTACTCCATCACTTTTGAAGACAAAACCAACTTGGCCATGGAAGTTATTGCCCAGAATTTCTTTGGGCATAAAGAGAATCTGATGTTGCGTAATGAGCAAAAATCAAGTGGCGAGAAAAACATAACACTTACACGCAGCATCAGCACCTACACCATAACAGGCGTGGTGCGCGAGGAACAAACCATGAACCATTTGCCGGCACTAATAAGGGTTTATCAGCCAAATAACCAAACGCCTCTGCAATCGGTTAAGGCCGATATCGAAACCGGTAAGTATGAATTGAACTTCGATAACACCGGGCCATTTTTGCTGGAGGTGACTGCTGAAGGTTATTTCTTTCAAAATATGAATTTACATTTTCACCCCGATTCCATGCTGATGGTGAAAAACTTCGACCTTCAGAAAATTAAAACTGGCGCCCGTATTGTAATTGCAAACATTTTATTCAATACCGGGAATGCTACTTTAAGGGCCGAGTCGTATGGAGAACTGAATAAACTGGTTAACCTTTTACGCGAAAACCCACAAGTGCGCATAGAAGTATCGGGTCATACCGATAATGTGGGCTCAGCAGCAGTAAACAAAAGGTTATCGCGAAGCAGGGCGCTGTCGGTTAAAAACTACTTAGTATCGCAAGGTATTTCAGGCGACAGGGTTGATTTTGAAGGCTACGGTTTCGACCGTCCAATTGCGCCCAACGAAACTGCCGAAGGACGGGCTGCCAACCGGCGCGTAGAAATTGAAGTACTCGATTGATTATTAAAATCAGGAATGAATCGTTAAGGCGATGATTTTAAGTATCTGTTTAAATTTAGTTTCCTGAATTTATTATAGACTCTTAGAAGTTTAGATACCAGACAGAAAGACGTGTCCCGGTTTTTCGGGAAAAGACTAAATAGAAATACAGACAAACAAGACGATTAAATTATTTTGCTTATTTTAAGCATGTTACTTTTTGCATCTTTTTCCGATAAACCGGAACACGTGTCTAAGCGTCTTTCCCCGATACTCGGGACTTCGCGTCTTATGTCTAAAAAATAATTTTAAACAGTTTCTAAATAAAACAGAAAAAATGAGCGCGAAAACCATCATAACAATAGCTATTGCCATCCTGATTTTCTCATCGTCGGGATGTAAAGAAAACGATATTGTATTGGATTTTGACAACAATACCAATAAAAGAAAAATTGAATTTGCCGGCCCCTTTGCAAAATTCAACATTACCGCCATCGACTGGCTTGAAGCTGAATACGCTGACCAAGAGTTTCTGGTTGGCCCTGATGGCTTAATATCTATGTCGTACACCGAAGAGGTGTTCCTTGAATGGGAAAATCTGGTTGAGATTAATGATTATGCCAATGCTTTCAGTTTTCCAACTGTTAAAACCAATGGCCCTTTGGTGTACCAGCAAAAAATTAAATTTAACCCAACCGCAGATGTGCGTTACGATAGTTTGCGAATAGCCAACGGACAGCTGCAATACACTTTAACAGCGCCTACA
>CALEUX010000100.1 GCA_937920475.1 uncultured Marinilabiliaceae bacterium | reverse complement strand
GTGAGCAAACTTGTTTGCATCAATGCCGAGCGTAGCAAAATTCAACGGAGTTAAAAAATGCCGCCGCTGCAGATAATTTCCTAAAAATCAAATTTATTGACTAAAATCCGGGAACTCGCTACGCTCAAACAGCCCGGATTTCTTAACGTCAATAAATCTGATTTTCTTAACGAAAATTTTTGATATCATTATAATCTCTTATGGTATCAAAGAACTATCGTTTCGCTGAGGCGGAAAGCGACACCCTGGTAAACAAAAAACTACTGATTCCCTTATGTACAAACACATTCACGTAAATTCAAAAAATTTAATCGGACACTAATGAAAAAAATTATATAAATTAAGCAGCTGTTTAAATTGATAACTTAAAGAATTTTAGAAAATAGACACAAGACTATAAGACTTGAAGTGTAACGGAGTTCCGAGAAACGGAATAAGAAAAAAACTTAATGGCAAAAAAATCAACAAATTATTCCAAGTGCAATTATTTCTGGATAATCTACTAAGTTTTATCTATCTGTCTTTATTATAAATTTCTGATAATCTTTAATAAAACCAGAATACTAAATTAAAATAATTTCTATACAGTCACCAAGTTACTTAGCAGATATCATTGCATTTTTTACTGAAGCCTTAAATATATTATACGACCACGTGGCACCGCTTATGGCATCCACTTTATCAATATCCTGATGTTTTATAAGACTGTCGGGGTACGATTGAACGCCCTTCCAATCGTTACGGCATTGCTGAATATACAGCTGATTACCTGCAAAATGCCGTTCGTAAGCCCCATCAAAATTTTCGCGCAAAACTGAGTCGCGAATAAAAAAATCGACCTTAACTATTTTGCCTTTGTCAATTACAATTGAGGCACGACCATAATAAGGCTCCTGAGTATAAATAGACCTTGACACTCCTGAATAATGTCCATCTTTATACTTCTTATTCAATGAGAAAGCTGTAAATAATATAACAGCTACAACAATTACAATTTTCTTAATCATATTGCATTATTTGGGTTAATGGAATAAAGTACGTGTAATATTCAGACATAAAAAACTACAAAACCCTTATTGAAGAATTGCTTTTTTTGGTTTTGCCAAAAAAATAATAGCCAACAGCCTTTCTATTTTCTTCACTTTTTAAAAGTGTGATGACCCAGAAACGCAAAACACAACACCAAAACACCAATAAAAGGATAGTACTTATGAGTTCCCTCGCCCCTTACAGATTGCGACACAACGCCCAAAAACACCAGCACTGAAATTACAACATACAATCCGGGAAACCAAGGATAACCAAATGCACGATAAGCCCTTCGCGCATTAGGCTTTTTAATTCTTAAAACAAAAAGAGAGGCTATTGTTAATGCACCTGTTAGCAGCATGGCAATACTTGCCATTTCAATAATGGCCGAAAAACTGCCTGTAATTACCAAAACAGATGCCAGAAAAGCCTGAATCCATAAAGCATTTCGAGGTGTTTTATTTTTACCGCCCAACAGGCCAGCACTTTTCCAAAATGCTCCATCGGCAGCCATAGCATAAGCCACACGGGCACTGGTTAAAATTGTAGCATTTAAAGAAGTTATAATCGCTATTGATATGGACAGTAAAACCATTATGTGCATTGTTTTACTCCCAGATTTGGCCGCCATGGCGGTGCCGGCATCAACATTTACGAGACCCGCTAATCCATCAAAACCCAGCACCATAACAAATGCCATGCACAGCAAGCAATAAAGCATACCAATACCAAACACTGAAATAAACATAGACAGGGGAATATTTTTCTCCGGCCGCTTAACTTCCCCCGCCACATAAATGATATTCAGCCATCCGCTAAAGGCAAAATTAACAAATAAAAAACCACTGATAAGTCCATAAAAAGATGGTTTTTCAAAAAATACAAGAACATCAGGAGTTGTTGCAAAAGCAGAAAAGCCGGCCCAACTTTCTGTAACCATAAAAAACATCAATAAAACCGGAATAATTATTATTGCTATCTGAAAAAACGTTGAAACCCTGGCACCCAAATGATTTACAAACGTTAACAAAACAATCAACAATACTGATAACCATTGAGCCAATGTTACCGGAACATCCTTTATTAAAAATACATTGGTATCTGCCCCCGTTAAAAGCGGAAACTGATACTGAAACAGAGCTACTGACATAGCTGCTATGGAGCCTCCAAATATGGCCACAAACAACACCCAACCCGATGCAAAAGCCACAGAGTGTCCAAATGCATGACGCTGAAAAACATAATCGCCACCAGCCTGTGGAAACAACGCACCTAATTCGCCACAAGCCACAGCACCCGAAAGTGCATATACAATGCCTACAACCCAAAGAAGAAAAAACCAGCCAATTGAACCTGAGTAGGCCGCAATGGCCGATGGAAACAGAAAAATACCAACACCAAGCATGGAGCCCACAACAACGGCTACGGCACTCACCAGTCCAATTACCCGGGACATTTTGTCGACCGACTCTAGCTGTTTACCTATATTTTTCCTTGTTTTCATCTAAAAGCAATGCATTACCCTCGAAATTAAAATTTTAAGAAGAACATTCAGATGATTAGAATTGAAGTTTACGGAATCCTGAGTATCGGGATAAGATATTTTGAGGGATTGAGAAGATAACTATCTCAATAATCTTAAACATCTTATCTATCCTTCATAAATCTTAAAATCTTATATCTAAATTTTTTAATGAATCATTCAGGTAGTACCAATTTAATTGTTTATTTAAAGAAGATAAAGTAACTTCCTCAAAAATTACAATTAAACTACCCGTTATGTCCAATATGCGAACCATCGAAAAAATAATTCCACCCCCGGCTATTCACTGGGTTGGTAACGGATTCAGGGTTCATAACTTCTTTCCTTCGGGTACCGATTTAAGTATGTACCGAATGAGTCCCTTTTTCCTGATGGATTACAATTCAAAGCATTATTTCGAGCCTTCAGAAACACCACGTGGGGTTGGCGTACACCCACACCGTGGCATTGAAACCGTTACGTTTGCCTATCATGGAAAAGTGGCTCATCACGACAGCGCCGGTAATGCCGGCATAATTGGCGAAGGCGATGTTCAATGGATGACTGCCGGCGGTGGTGTTTTGCATAAAGAGTACCACGAAAAGGAGTTTAATCGCGCCGGAGGTTTCTTTCAGATGGTGCAGCTATGGGTTAATCTTCCGGCTAAGGATAAGATGACTCCGGCAAAATATCAGGGCATTGAAAATAAAGACATGGGTAAATATTTCATGCCTAACAATCTTGGCGTGATTGATGTTTGTGCCGGCACCTACAAAGATATAAAAGGCCCTGCGAGCACCTTTACCCCCATCGAACTTTATAATTGCAAGCTTAAAAAAAGCGCCGAAACCAATTTCTCATTCAACCGCAATTACAATACTGCATTTCTGGTTATTGATGGCAAAATAAAAATCAATGACATTTCCATTGCCGATACCAATCATTTTATTTTATTCAATAATGATGGTGAAGACATTAACATTGAAGCCCTTGACGATTCCTTAATTTTGGTTTTAAGTGGTGAGCCAATTCGTGAGACAGTTGTTCCTTACGGTCCTTTTGTGATGAATACCAGGGAGGAGATTATTCAGTGTTATAACGATTATAACGAAGGAAAATTCGGCTATTTGGAAAATTAAAAAAAGAGGCTGTCTCATAAGTTTTTTTAAGGCTCTGAAAATTGAGTATTTGAAAAACTACTCGGGTAGGAGTACGAATAAAAAGAGGGTGTCTCTG
>CALEUX010000099.1 GCA_937920475.1 uncultured Marinilabiliaceae bacterium | reverse complement strand
GCCGGGTGGGATAATGAATACCTTATGAAGCTACTCGATTTTTAATGCGTTTGCCCTGTTCATAAAACAGTCCTGAGCTTTTAAACCTTGTTAAATAAACTTTGAGACCGCTTAAATTTTAATATAAGATGTTTAGATTTAAGATGGATAGATGAGATATTTATGATTATGAAGATATCCTGGGTTTCTAATAATCTAGTCTATCTTTCTAAAAATCTTATATCTAATCATCTTACCAAACATTTGAATATAAAATACAAACAGCTACTTCAATAAAACGTTTTACCTCTAAAGCCATCACCCGACAAAACATCTTTATTGACGATTGGTATGGATTTTTCGCCAGCATAAAAGCGTGTGATGATGGATGCCACCAACCTGCTCATTTCAGCTCGGGTTTCGTGGGTTGCACTGCCCACATGAGGTGTAACCACCACGTTCGGCATTTTGAGCAGTTCTTCGGGAATGGAAGGCTCATTCTCGAAAACATCCAGCCCGGCACCTGCAATCTCCTTATTTATTAAAGCCTTAATAAGCGCCTGTTCATCAATAACAACGCCTCTTGCAGTATTTATGAGTATGGCCTGAGGCTTCATTATTTTAAACTCTGAAGCACCAATCATGTGATGTGTTTCCGTTGAGCCGGGCAAATTCAGGGAAACAATGTCGGCGTTTCTGAGTAATGTTTCCAAATCGGTGTATGAAGCATTATACTTCTGCTCCACTAAATCATCTAACCTTTTTCGGTTATGATAAATTATATTCATACCAAACGACAAAGCACGCCGGGCCAAAGCACGCCCAATGGCTCCCATCCCGATAATTCCCAGTGTTTTACCATACAAAGTAGTTGTTAGGTTATTCAGGACAGTCCATCGGGGAACTTTCCCAACTCGTAAATCGTTGTTAAACCCGGCAATATTACGGGCAACTGCCAACATCAACCCCATGGCCAGTTCGGCAGTAGGTTCGGTTACCGGATTGGGAGTATTGGTTACCATAATTCCAAGTTCGGAAGCACATGCAATATCAATATTATCATAACCCACTCCATAATTGGCTATTAGCTTAAGATTTGGCGCCTGCAACATCATTTCCTTAGTCACTTTTTGACCAAAAACAGATACCAGAATATCGGCAGTGGATAAATGCTTTAAAAATTCATCGCCGGGGAATGTATCATCAATTGGCACAAACAATTCAAAATCAGATGGAAGTTCATCAAACCCATCCATTGGTAATCTATATTGGAACAACACTTTGCAGCTCATAAACTTTCAATTTTAGTGTTTAGTTGTTAGCAGTTAGTTCTTAGCTGTTAGTTATCTGGCATTAACAACTTTGAACTTTAAACTTTTAAACTTATAACCTTCTGTCTATTTATAAATTCCATATAAACATACAAAACCTTTAATTTTTTCCTTTAAATTTGACGACTTAGTTATGAACAATTCAAAAAGAGTGCGTTTAATAACCTTTTATATTGTAGCTTCTACAAAACTCTAAGCTTAAATGTTCAATACGCTTTACACGACATATAAAAGAATTGCTATTGTTGTTTTAGTATTGTACTTATGCTGCTCAGAGCAAGTTTTTGCTCAAAATCCGGCGCGGAATGAGATAACAGGATTGATTCAATCAACAACAGGTGAACCCGTTGGCGATATTAATATTTTTATATCCGAAACTGGCATTGGAACTATTTCTGATACCGATGGAACATTTTTGTTGAACTATCAGGGCAAATATCCCATTGAAATTGTTTTTTCATCTATTGGCTGGGAAACAAAGTCGATAACATTGAAGACAATACCTGTTGCACCAGTTTTAGTCACGCTTAATCCATCTCATAAACTATTAAAAGGGGTGCAGGTAGTTGGCAGTCGCACTGTAAGTCCGCACAGCCAGAAAATTGATCCTCAGTTTGTGCGCCAGTTGCCATCGGCTGCAGGTCCGGGTATTGAAAGTCTTGTCAGATCGCAAATGGGAGTTACATCGAATAATGAATTGAGTTCGCAATACAGAGTTAGAGGTGGCAATTTCGACGAAAATCTGGTGTATGTAAACGGTCAGGAAGTGTACCGGCCTTTTTTAATTCACAGTGGCCAGCAGGAAGGATTAAGCTTTGTAAATCCCGATATGGTTGAGTCGGTTGAGTTTTCGGCAGGGGGATTCAGTGCTTCTTATGGTGATAAAATGAGTTCTGTGCTAGATATAACCTATAAGCAGCCCAGGTATTTTGGTGGTAGTTTTTCAGGAGGAATGCTTGGCGGTTCAGCGCATCTGGAAGGTGTTGCATTAAAACAAAAGCTAACCTGGATTACCGGCGTGCGGTATAAAACCAACCGCTATTTACTGGGTTCGCTCGAAGAAAAAGGCGATTACAATCCCTCATTTACCGATATTCAAACTTATTTAACCTACAAACCATCGCCACGTTTAACTTTTGAGTTTTTGGGTAATTATTCCAACAATCGCTACCAATTTATCCCCAGCGACCGCGAAACCACGTTTGGCACCATATCTGAGGTTAAACGACTAAAAATTTATTTTGCAGGAGGCGAGGTTGACCAGTTTCAAACCGGTTTTGGCTCGTTTTCAACAACCTTTTTAGCTACCGAAAATGACTCCTATAAGTTCTCGGTTTCGGGATTCAGAACCTTTGAGGAAGAAACCTACGATATTGCAGGAGCATACTGGCTTCAGGAATTGGAAAGTCTGGATGGTTCGGATGATTCAAACGTAACAAATATTGGGATTGGCGAGTACCTTCAACATGCCCGCAACGATTTGTTTGCGGTGGTTACTACCGCACGGCTTGAAGGAACGCATAAAACCGTACGAGGACATTTAAAATGGGGCGTTACTGCCCAAAGGGAGTTTTTTAAAGACCATATACATGAATGGGAAATGATTGATTCGGCTGGTTATTCTATCCCCTATAATGGCAGTAAACTGGAATTGGCCTATTTTAAATTTGCCCGCAACAAAATTTCTAATAACAGGATTTCGGCCTATATTAAAAAGCTGTCGTCGTACGGACTGGGTGATGGCAATATACTTATAGATGCCGGATTGAGAGCCGGTTATTTTTCCTTTAACGATGAGTTTATTTTCGGCCCTCGGTTACAGTTCACTTACCTGCCCGACCACCATCAAAATTATAGAATACGCTTGTCGGGCGGTTATTATTATCAACCGCCCTTTTTTAAGGAATACCGAAAACCCGATGGCTCGTTAAATGACCAACTAAAATCGCAAAAATCGGTGCATCTGGTTGGTGGTTTCGATTACTATTTTTCGCGCAGGCAGCATCCATTTAAGTTTACAACCGAGGTCTATTACAAAATTTTACAGAATATTATCGCTTATCAGGTTGACAATGTTAGAGTTGTTTACTCCGGCATGAACGAAGCCGAAGGTTATGTGGCCGGCATTGATTTTAAAATTAACGGAGAATTGGTTCCGGGCGAAGAATCGTGGGCAACGCTTTCGCTTATGAAAACAGCAGAAGACCTTAAAAACGATACTTATCTGAACTCCAACCAGATTGGAACACCCGGCTATATCCCACGTCCATCCGACCAACGATTAAATTTCTCCCTGTTCCTGCAAGACCATTTACCCAATGCCCCTAATTTTAAAGCACATTTAAGCTTTCTATTTGGTACCGGTTTGCCATTTGGACCACCACGCTCGCCCCGTTACATGGCCATTAACCGAATGCCTCCTTACCGACGGGTTGATTTAGGTTTTTCGTACGACCTGATGAAAAATCAGCGTTTTGCATTAAAGACCAATCGTTACCTGAAAAATCTTTGGTTAGGAATTGAAGTACTTAATCTGCCAAACATCGATAACACCATTTCGTATTATTGGGTGAGCGATGTAAATAACCGCCAGTACGCAGTTCCAAACTACCTCACCTCCAGAAGGATTAACTTCAGAATAACCGGTAAGTTTTAAAGTTTTGAGTAGTGAGTCGAAGCGCAGCGGAGTTCCGCAAAGCGGAATGTGAGTTAAGAGTGAACTTTGAACTATAAAACTCCTGTTCCACTAAGCCTAACCTCCCATCCCCGGTTCCGCTACGCGGAATTTCGCTACGCTTCACCTCCCTTCTTCATTCTTCTGTCTCCTTTCTCCGGCCTCCCGTCTTCCGCCACTTCAAGCATGATAAATCTCATCCATTAAAATCGTGATACAATAAAACCAATTGGTTAAATTTGTTTGAAACCGATAAAAAATACAGCTATGGCTCAAAAAATGACATCGCAAAGCTTTATTGAAAAAGAAGACAGGTACGGCGCCCATAACTATCACCCACTACCGGTAGTACTCGAAAAAGGTGAAGGTATTTATGTTTGGGATGTTGAGGGCAAACGTTATTTCGACTTTCTGTCGGCCTACTCGGCTGTAAACCAAGGCCATTGCCATCCACGATTGGTGAAAGCACTTACCGAACAGGCTTCGAAACTGGCACTTACCTCCAGAGCGTTCTACAACAATAAGTTAGGCGACTGGGAGGAATATATTACCCGATATTTTGGTTTCGACAGGATGCTGCCCATGAATACCGGTGCCGAAGGTGTGGAGACTGCTTTAAAACTAGCCCGTAAATGGGCTTACAAAGTTAAGGGAATTGCCCGTAACCAAGCTAAAATTGTGGTTTGCAACGGAAATTTTCATGGTCGCACCATTACCATTGTGTCCATGTCGAGCGATCCGGATGCCTATAACGATTATGGCCCATACACTCCCGGTTTTAAAAATATTCCTTTTAATGATGTGGTGGCTTTGGAAGAAGCCCTTTCCGACCCCGATGTGGCAGCATTTTTAACCGAGCCCATCCAGGCCGAAGCCGGTGTTTTTGTGCCCTCTGATGGTTTTTTAAAAGCCGCCCGCGAATTGTGCGACCAGTACAACGTGCTGTTTATTGCCGACGAAATTCAGACAGGCATTGCCCGTTCGGGTAAATTGCTGGCAGTTGACCACGAAAATGTTAAACCCGATATTCTCATTCTCGGCAAAGCCTTATCGGGAGGCATGTACCCCATATCGTGCGTTTTAGCCAACGATAAAGTTATGCTTACCATAAAGCCGGGCGAACATGGTTCCACCTTTGGTGGTAATCCAATAGCCTCAGCTGTTGCCATGGAAGCACTGCAAATTATTAAAGATGAGAATCTTGCAGAGAACTCCGATAAAATGGGCCAAATTTTCCGTAAGGAGCTGCAAGCCATTAAATCGGAAATGATTGTAGAAGTGCGTGGTAAAGGATTGCTCAATGCCGTTACCATAAAACCCAAAAACGGAAAAACAGCCTGGGATGTATGCTTAGAGATGAAGGATATGGGATTGCTTGCCAAACCAACTCATGGCGATATTATAAGGTTTACACCTCCTCTTATAATTAATGAAGCTCAAATGAAGGAAGCAATTGCGATAATTAAAGAGGTATTTAAAAAGATGGGGTAAAATGCGGATTTCCTTATAAGCTGTTAAGTGAGGCTGTCTAAAAAGTTATCAAACTCAATCTTTTTTCTTTGTGGCCCTTTGTGTGTACTTTGTTTTTCTTTGTGGTTCAATTATTAAGTTCTACCACAAAAAACTCAAAGGTTATCACAAAGTCACACTAAGCACTTTTTAGACAGACTCATGTTTTTCTAAATATTGCATCTCACTGATTAATATTTGGTAATACATTATATAGAAAACACTTCCCCGATAAAGTTTCAACTTGTAAACTTACCCTTTATCAGACAACTACAAAATAGACATTTTTTCTTTAACCATATTTCTAAATGCTTTTTCAGTGAGCTGAGAGGTTCTGTCAAGGGCGGCTGAGGAACGAAGCCGTTTATATACCCTTGACAGGTTC
>CALEUX010000098.1 GCA_937920475.1 uncultured Marinilabiliaceae bacterium | reverse complement strand
TAAATATCTTATATCTATTCATCTTAATTTTATTATTAAAATCGCACTTAAACCATCTGTCTATTTCATTGAATTGTACCTTTTGCCATCACTATTTTATTAACTTTGTACCCTGTTAAGTTCAATTTTGATGTGATGATTAAAATACATGGAAGACCAATTTGAACATATAGTATACTCCAGAAATGTAATTGAGTTTGTAACGGTGGGACGCGAGTTTTGTAACTGGCTCGAAAATGTACCTGAGCAGGAGCGGAAATTATTCACCGGCACAGCTTTGAAAATATTGCCATTATTGTATTTAAAGGCATCTGTTTTGCCAAAAGGTGAAAACATGCTCGACGATTTTCTGGAAAGTTTCGTAACCGAAGAAGATTACGAGTTTGTGAGGTATCAGGTGATGCGAAAAATGGGCCGTTTTGACGATTATCTGGAAGTGTTTACACCTGATATGCAGCGTAGCGAAACGCCACTTACATCAACTGTTTCCGAAAATATGGCCGATATTTATCAGGATGTTAAAAACTTTCTGCTGAATTATAGAACTGCTGCCACCGAAATTATGAATGATGCCCTGGTGGAGTTAATCAGGCAGTTTGAATTGTATTGGGGACAACGATTGGTTAATGTACTAAGGGCTTTGCATCAGGTTTATTATAGTGGCGAACAGCTTGACGAATCTGAAGAAAATCAGACAGAAGAAAACGACGATTCTATTATTGATGATGATATCGTCAAAGAAAAAAACAGAGATTGGCAAAATGATTTATTCTCATCGAAAAAGAATAATCAGTAATTTGTCCGAAATTATTGCTTGAATGGATAACAGTATTAGTAAAGAAGCTATTGAAGAATTACCGCTGAGTCAGTTTAGCGGAGTGATTACAGTTGTGGACAATGCGTCGGATGTTGATGGTATTGTTGCAAAACTCCAAAAGGAACGTTACCTTGGTTTTGATACCGAAACAAGGCCATCTTTTAAAAAGGGAGAGGGAAACCGTATTTCGTTGGTGCAGATATCAACCAGCGATGAGGCTTATCTTTTCAGGTTGAATAAAACCGGCATACCCGATTCTCTTAAACGGTTATTCGAGAATAAATCCATTCTGAAAATTGGTGTTGGCATTCGCGACGACCTAAGGGGATTAAATAAGCTTGTAAAATTTAAACCCGGAGGTTTTGTAGAACTTCAGGATATGGTAAAAGCCTTTGGTATTGACATTTTTAGCCTCAAAGGACTGGCTGCATTGGTGTTGAATGTGAGGGTTTCAAAAAGGCAACGACTTAGCAACTGGGAGGCTGAGGAACTGACCACTGCCCAGATTGATTATGCCGCAACCGACGCCTGGATTGCCCTTCGTATTTTTAATGAACTGATGCTGCTCGAACCGGCTCACCAGGTGAAAAGCGTTCAGTACAATAATTAAAAGCAATTGTAAAAAGACTCACTTGTTCTTCTAAATATGTTGATTCCCAAAGTATTTCTTAAACCAGGCAAAGAACAAAGTTTGCGCCGGTTCCACCCCTGGGTTTTTTCCGGTGCCATTAAAAACCTATCCGGTAAAATCGATGAAGGCGATTTGGTTGAGGTGGTTGATTCGCACGATAACTTTTTAGCCCTGGGCCATTATCAAATTGGCTCCATTGCTGTTAGAGTGGTTACTTTTAATAAAGAAGTTATTGATGATGGTTTCTGGCAAAAAAAGATAAAGCAAGCCTGGCAGTTGCGTTGCGAATCTGGTTTGGCACTCAACAACCAAACCAATGCTTATCGGTTGGTGCATGGCGAAGGCGATGGTTTGCCCGGCTTAATAATTGATATGTACGATGGAACGGCAGTTGTGCAAATGCACACCGTGGCCATGTATAAGCTTCGCGAAACATTGGCCGAAGCACTGCGTGTTGTTTTGGGTGAGCGTTTAAAAGCCATTTATAACAAATCGGAGGGAACGCTTCCTTTTAAAGCCGGCTTGGAGCCTGAAAATGGTTTTATTTGGGGCCGGTCAACCTCTCATATTGCGCTTGAATATGGTCTAAAGTTTAAAGTTGACTGGGAAAAAGGACAAAAAACCGGATTCTTTGTCGACCAGCGCGAAAATCGCGCCCTGGTTGAAAAATACAGTGGCCAGCGCAATGTGCTGAACATGTTTTGTTATACCGGTGGATTCTCATTTTATGCCATGCGTGGCGGTGCAAACCTGGTTCATTCGGTCGATAGCTCGGAGCGAGCCATTGAACTTACCCGCGATAATGTAGAGCTGAACTTTCCAGGCGATTCCAGACATGAGGCTTTTGCTATGGATGCTTTTAAGTTTCTCGACTCGGCCCATCATAAGTACGACCTGATTATCCTCGACCCTCCTGCTTTTGCCAAACATCTGAATGTGGTTCAGAATGCGCTTCAGGGTTATAAAAGGTTAAACACCAGGGCTATTGAGCAAATTAAACCCGGAGGGATAATATTTACATTTTCCTGTTCACAAGTGGTTTCGCGCGAAGCGTTCAGAACCACTATTTTCTCAGCTGCTGCCCGAACCGGCCGTAATGTGCGAATTTTACATCAGTTGGAACAACCAGCCGACCATCCCGTCAGCATCTACCATCCCGAAGGAGAATACCTGAAAGGATTGGTATTGTACGTGGAATAAATCAAAATATTGATGACTAATAAATAATTACAACATTGAAGTTTAAAGAGTTTGGCTTTTCTGCAGAGGTCCTCGACGGACTGGATGCCATGCGTTTTGAAGATGCAACTCCTGTTCAGGAGCAAACAATCCCTGTTATTATGCAGGGAAACGATTTAATAGCCTGTGCCCAAACAGGTACCGGAAAAACAGCCGCTTATCTGTTGCCGGTATTAAATGAGCTTGTAACCCGGCATCCTGTTGGTGTAACAACACTCGTGCTGGTACCAACACGCGAACTGGCCATGCAAATTGACCAGCAGTTGGAAGGGTTTTCGTACTTTCTTCCGGTTTCGTCTATTTCGGTTTATGGAGGTAATGATGCCGGCCTTTGGGACAGACAGAAGAATGCAATATTACAAGGGGTTAGCGTTATTGTTGCCACCCCCGGCCGTCTTATTCAGCATATCTCTATGGGATATGTGAGCATGTTGTCGTTAAAGCATCTTATTCTGGATGAGGCCGACCGCATGCTTGATATGGGGTTTCACGACGATATCATGCAGATAGTAAATACTTTGCCTAAGGAAAGGCAAACGTTACTCTTCTCTGCCACCATGCCTCCTAAAATTCGCGATTTAGCCAGAAAGCTGCTGGTCAATCCAAAGGAAATAAATATTGCCATTTCCAAACCTGCAGAAGGTATTTTACAGGCTGCTTATTTAGTTTATGATACGCAGAAAATTTCATTGATAAACAGCTTGTTGCAAGGCAAGGATGTTAACAGCGTTGTTATTTTTTCATCAACCAAATTAAAGGTTAAGGAAATACACCGCTCGCTGAGGCAAAACGGGTTAAACGCTGCGGCCATTCATTCCGATTTGGAACAGGCCGAACGCGAAGAAGTGATGCGTAACTTCCGAAATCGTAAAATCCAGATTCTGGTGGCTACCGATATTATTGCGCGTGGTATTGATGTGGATGGCATTGATTTGGTTATCAACTTTGACGTTCCCAACGATGCTGAAGATTATGTACATCGGGTTGGGCGTACTGCCAGGGCAAAATCAACCGGCGTGGCTCTTACATTTATCAACGATAAAGACCAGTTTGAGTTTTCAATGATAGAAAAACTCATAGATACCCAAATTTATAAAGTGCCTTTACCTGAGGGTTTTGAACCAGGACCCGAATATAAACCCGGTACACGTAAAATTGGCCGAGGGTTTAAACGAGGAGGACATGCGCCCGGGAAAAAAGAGGATGGCGGGAGAAAGAAGTTTTTTAACAGAAAAAAAAGCTCCTAAGCTCATAGTTCCTAGCTCTTAGTTCTTAGCTCCTAGCAGCTAACACCTAACACCTAACACCTAATAGCTAATAACTAGCAGCTAGCACCTAACACCTAACACCTAACACCTAATAGCTAATAACTAGCAGCTAGCACCTAACACCTAATAGCTAAAAAAATGCAGTTGTATTCCAAATTAATTGCCGCTGAAATTAATGTTTCTGAGAAACAGGTTGCCAATACGATGTCATTGTTAGATGAAGGAGCAACCATTCCTTTTATAAGCCGCTACCGGAAAGAGATGACCGGCAGTCTGGATGAGGTGGTCATAGGTACCATCAAAGAGCGTTACGAGAAATTACAGGAAATTCAAAAGCGCCGCGAAACCATCCTCAATACCATTGAAGAGCAGGGGCAGCTTACCGATGAACTGAAAGCAAAAATTGACGCCACCTGGGATGCCAATGAATTGGAAGATATTTATTTGCCCTATAAACCCAAGCGAAAAACACGGGCAGTAAAGGCTAAAGAACGTGGTTTGGAACCGCTTGCTGATATTTTAATGAATCAGCGCGACAACGATTTGGAATCAAAGGCTCTGGCTTTTATTAATGATGAGGTGCCAGATGTGGAGGCCGCTTTGCAGGGCGCACGCGATATTATTGCAGAGTACATCAATGAACATCAAACAGCGCGCGAAATTGTACGTTCGGTTTTTGAGCGCGGGGCTGTTATTAAATCGCGGCTGGTAAAAGGTAAGGAAGAAGAAGCCGCTAAATATCGCGATTATTTCGAGTTTGAAGAACCGGTAAAGCGATGTCCCTCGCACCGACTTTTGGCCATGAGACGTGGCGAAAAGGAGGGGTTCTTAAAGATTTCTGTTACCCCTGAGTCGGAACCCGCCATTGAGCGGCTGAATCGTTTTTTTGTGAAAGGACGAACTGCCGCCTCCGAACAAGTTTCTATGGCTGCCGAAGATGCTTATAAACGACTTCTGGAGCCATCCATCGAAAATGAAATGGCTGCTGCCACCCGCGAAAAAGCTGAAACGGAAGCCATTCGTGTTTTTGCGGCCAACTTGCGTCAGTTGTTGCTATCACCACCATTGGGTCAGAAACGTGTACTGGCCATCGACCCTGGGTTTCGAACCGGTTGCAAGGTGGTTTGTATGGATGCCCAGGGTAAACTGCTGCACAACGAGAATATTTATCCACATGCGCCTCAAAACGAATACAAACAAGCCATTCGTAAAATTGAATCGCTGGTTGATGCCTATAAAATTGAGGCCATTGCCATAGGAAACGGAACCGCCTCGCGCGAAACAGAATCGCTTATTCGCAACATCCGGTTTAACCGCGATTTGCAGGTTTTTGTGGTGAGCGAGGATGGTGCTTCGGTTTACAGTGCCAGCAAAACGGCGCGCGATGAGTTCCCCGATTATGATGTTACCGTGCGGGGAGCCGTTTCCATTGGTCGCCGCTTGATGGACCCATTGGCCGAACTGGTAAAAATCGACCCAAAATCGATTGGAGTAGGGCAGTACCAGCACGATGTGGACCAGAACCGTTTAAAAGGTTCGCTCGACCAGGTGGTGGAGTCGTGTGTAAACTTAGTGGGCGTGGAACTGAATACCGCCAGTCAGCATTTACTTACTTATGTATCGGGTTTGGGGCCTCAACTGGCTAAAAATATTGTAGAATTCAGAGCTGAAAACGGACCTTTTACATCGCGTAAAGAGCTATCAAAAGTACCACGACTTGGCGCCAAAGCCTTTGAGCAATGTGCAGGATTTTTGCGTATTGCCGGCGCAAAAAATCCACTCGACAATTCGGCGGTTCACCCCGAATCGTATTCCATTGTTGAAAACATGGCTGCCGATTTAAAATGCAGTGTTGCTGAATTAATCAGCAATAAGGAGGTACTGGCTAAAATTGATTTGAAAAAATACGCCAACGAGAAGGTGGGGATGCCAACCCTCACCGATATAAAATCAGAACTTGAAAAGCCCGGACGTGACCCCCGGAAAATTATTAAAGTATTTGAGTTCTCAGCTGATGTACACACCATTAACGATTTAAAACCGGGCATGGAATTGCCGGGGATTGTTACCAATATCACCAATTTTGGGGCTTTTGTTGATGTGGGCGTTAAACAGGATGGATTGGTGCATATTTCGCAACTGGCCGACAAGTACGTTTCAGACCCCAACGAAGTGGTATCGTTGCATCAGCACGTAAAGGTAAAAGTGCTTGAAGTTGATGTTCAACGTAAACGCATTCAGTTAACCATGAAGCTTTAAGCTAAAGCATTCTGCTTAAACTGGTTTATAAGCTTTTCAATTTTCTTATTACGCTGAATTATTCCTGCAATTTTTCCGGCAGCTCCGGTAATTACCAGGGCGGCAATAAACAGAATAATAAGAATCTGTTTGGGTAATGATGTAAAGGTAATCAGCAGAATAATGGCAACAATATAAACCGGGGTGGCCAAAAGCAGAAACTGCTGCCCCGAACTGCAACCGCACTCCCGAATCAGGTTGTTAAACCTGGTTGTCCACTCTTCATTTTGAGCATCATCCAAAGAAGGAAAAGAAAACTTAACCTCCTCGGGTAGTTTTTGTGCTATCTGCTCTAAATCTTCAATATTTCTGATTTCTTTAATCATGTGTTTTTTTTGGATATCAATTTAAACATTCTTAATCTGACCTATTCATAAATCCATAGATTTGTGAATTAAGTTCAGGCTAACCCCGACTTAGGTGAAGTTAAACTTTTAATAAAAGTTTTTATTGAACCTTATTCGCTGCCGGAGGCAGGGATTATTTATGAATAATCCGGGCTAAAGTTAAAAAATATCATTTCTTATTGTGAAACGAACATGTTTGCGAAAAAACACAACTTGTCCCGACTTTTCGGGAAACACCAATGAAAATAGCAAACATGGAGTTCCCCCGATAACTCGGGGCAGGCAATCCGACCTTAAACTAAAAATTATTTACGGATGAAAAATTAATTTGAACCAAGACATAAAAGTAGTAATTAAGACATATAACTATAGAGGTTGTTTATAATTTTTCATTGGTGTCCGGTAAAAAATTTTGGAAATGATTAAATGCTCTAATTCATGAGGAATCCAGAAGGTTTTATTTTCTTGCGGCTTACTTTCCGCCTCAGAGAAACGATAGTTCTTTGATACCATAAGAGATTATAATG
>CALEUX010000097.1 GCA_937920475.1 uncultured Marinilabiliaceae bacterium | reverse complement strand
CTCACCACAGAGCGGTGGTCGGCGCTATGCGCCATAGATATTAATGTTAATGTTTTAAAGTCATCTTCCGATAAATTAACCTTCTGTCCTATTCTTGCCATAGGACAAAGATAAATTAATTCGTTTATTAAACAATCTTTAAACTAGTGTAAACTTCTAATTGTCTTTAATAAAAAGAGAAAACTAAATTTAAACAGTTACTTAGTATTTATTATCGTTAAAATGCTCCATCCCACACCCTTTAACTAAAGGTTTGAAAAAAATCAGTACCAAACAAAATGAATTAGGTTTTGAAAATTTTCTTTTTTACATTTGCCTCTGTCTCATTGTATTAGTTAGTCCTTGAAGTAGATTGTCTTCCTGCTATTCCAAGGAACTGATATCAGGTTTGAATCCTTATTGTTTAATTCATCTTTTTCCCTTAACCACCCAATATTACCTTAATGAGACTGTTAATTTTACTTCTTGCAGTTGTAATGGTCACGGGCAATCTCTACTCCCAGTAAAAGAAAAGTGTGGAAGCATTGCGCATTACATCTCCCTTGGTGCTCGATGGTGTTTTAGATGAGGCGGTTTATCAACAAGTGGCCCCGGCAAAAGACTTTCTCCAACTTCAACCTTATAACGGTCGGCCTTCCATGCAACCTTCTGAAGCTTGGTTCTTTTTCGATCATCAGGCGCTTTATGTTGGTGCTATGCTCTACGATAGTGCTCCTGACAGCATTTTTGTTTTCCTTTCGGAAAGAGATAATATAGTTGCATCCGATTATTTTGGTGTCTATTTCGACCCATATAATCAGGGTCAATTGGCATACGGCTTCTTTGTAACTTCATCGTGAGCCCAGATTGATATAAAGGCTGTGAAAACCGATTATGATTACGAAGATGACAACTGGAATGCAGTATGGGAAAGCAAGACCCTCATTACAGATAAAGGATGGGCTGTTGAAATGAGAATCCCCTATTCGGCCTTAAGGTTTTCAGAAAAGGCGGGTTCGGTATGGGGCCTCAATATGTTTCGCAATATCCGTCGCTACAACTCCAATAATTCGTGGAATTTTCTTAACAGGAAGGTTTCCGGATTTATTCATCAACAAGGTGAGCTAAAAGGAATCAGCAATATTGATCCGCCAGTACGACTGTCGTTTAGTCCATATTCGGCTGTTTATTACGAACGAAAAAATGATGGATCTTCCGATTTTATTTACCGTGGCGGCATGGATGTTAAATATGGAATAAGCGAGAGTTTCACTTTGGATATGATGGTGATACCAGATTTTGGTCAGGTTCAATCTGACGATAAAAGCCTGAATTTATCGCCATATGAGTTGTATTACAACGAGAATCGTCAGTTTTTTAATGAAGGAACAGAGCTGTTTCAGCGTGGTTAAATTTTTTACTCGCGACGTATTGGCAACTCCCCAAAGTTTTCGGCCGACGACCAATTAGCAGAACATGAGATTGTGGTTTTTAACCCCACAGAAACCCGGCTGGTAAATGCCACCAAAATTTCGGGAAGAACCAATAAGGGATGGGGATTGGGTGTTTTAAATGCCATGTCGCTGCCATCATATGCCGATGTTAAGGATACCATTTCGGGAGATAAACGCAGAGTGTTGGTGCAGCCTTTTACCAATTACAATGTGTCGGTAGTTGATAAATCGTTGAAAAACAACTCTTATGTTAGTTTGATTAACACCAATGTGGCAATGGCTGATAATCCGTTTAGCGCTAATGTTACAGCCACCGAATTTCAAATTCGCGATAAGTCGAAGAAATATGCCTTAAGTGGAAAAGGCGGAGTTAGCCGCAGGGGATCAGATGATTTTGATACAGGCTATTATGGCGAACTGGAATTGGAGAAAAACAGCGGGCAATTGCAGTATGGAACTACCCAGATAATCAGAACTGATAAATTCAATCCCAACGACCTTGGATACCTGCGTCGCAAGAACCAGGTTTTAACCGAAAGTTATATACAATGGCAGGAAGTTGAGCCCAAAGGAATTTTCAGAGATTACAATGCAACACTTTGGTGGGACCATATACGCATGTTCAAACCAAGTGTGTTATCTTTCAATGAATTTGGGTTAAACAGCAACTTTAATTTCGTCAATCATTACTATATCAATATCAATGGCAGTTGGGCTACTGATAAAAAAGACTTTTATGAAACACGTGTTAAAGGGCGCTATTTAAAATACGACGCTGTTTATTCGTATAATTTGAACATAAGTTCCGACTCGCGTAAGAAAATCTATTTCTATCTCCACTATGGACATGGACGCCGACCGGCTTCAAAAGCATATGCCGATTGGGGAACAATAAATGTAAGATGGCGACTGGGGCAGCGATTTCAAACCAGTTACCAGTTTAACTTCAACAACACCATTAACGATGTGGGCTTTGTAGATAAAATAAACGATGATGCAGATATTTATTTTGCCATTAGAAAGGTTTACACGCTTAACAATGTTTGGTCGTCAAGTTACATTTTTAACAATAATGCAAGCCTTCGACTCAGGGTTTATCATCACTGGACTGGAAATAAAAACAAAGCATTTTTTCTGTTGCAACCCAACGGGTCGTTAAAGCCCGATATCGACTACTCAGAAAATAAAGATCAGAATTTTAATGCGTTTAATATTGATATGACTTTTAGATGGATATTTACACCTGGTTCGGAGTTGGTTTGTGCTTGGAAAAATGCGGCTTATGCCAGCCACGATGAGGTCGATAGAAATTTTTGGAACAACCTGAGTAAAACATGGCTTAATCAGAGTAACAGCTTATCGGCAAGGGTTTTGTATTATATTGATTACAATGGCTTAAGACGAAAGTAAAAAGCAAATTGAATGTGATAAAATTTTTACATTTACGATTCGTTATTAAATCAAAACAAAACCATTCACCGATGCATCGAATATCGTTTTTCCTTTTTATTCTGCTATTAGTATGTTTCTGGTCGTGCCGGCCAAAAAACAGCACTGCTGAAATGCCTGCCAACCAAATTGATTCGGCATTTTATGCAGGGGATTTTAAACTTTCAGCAAAATTGATTCAAGCCTGGTTAAATGATTCTTTGATTGAATCAGAAACCAGAAATGATCTTGAATGGAAACTTGAATTGATGCATCGCATAAGGCTGGAGTTTGGTTTGAATCGCGATGAAGTGAAAAGCAGGTTATTGCCCTATTTTCCAGAGTTAAACAATGAACAATTGGATAAATGGGAAGCTGAAGGTTCGCTCGAAATGCGCATTATCGATGGAGAAAAGCGGTATTTTAACCGGGCGGTCAGCAATTTATTTTTACTCGATAGTGTTGCCCGGCGTATTAAATTTGAAAAGGACGGCCCAGGTCGTGATGGCGTTGCAAAGTTTCAGCAACGGTATTTACCACCTTTTTTTAATGATGGAACGCCAGTATCGGGGCAACCATTCGACCAAAGAACCATGCAACTGCATTACACTATGAGTCTCAATGCCAATGAAGTTCCTCATGGTGCCACAGTACGTTGCTGGTTGCCATTTCCAATTGAGGAATCGGTGCGCCAAACAGGATATAGAATTACTTATAGCTCCGATCCGTATATTTTATCGCTGGCAAATCAGTCACAACGGAGCATTTATATGGAGAAAACTGCCAAAGCAGATATGCCAACAGTATTTGAATTGAAGCTTGAAATTAATACGGCTGCCATTTGGTTTGCCCTTGACCCCGCTCAGGTAAAGCCTTACGATAAAAATCATTCTTTATATGCAAGGTATACCAGCGAGAGGCCGCCACATATTGTATTTAGCAATGAGGTGGTACAATTGGCCAAAAACATTGTTGGCGAAGAAACCAATCCCATTCAACAGGTTCGGTTGTTGTATTATTGGCTAAACGACAACATACCATGGGCTGGCGCATTGGAATACAGCGTCATGGAATCAATTCCACAGTATGTTATTAAAAACAAAAGGGGCGATTGTGGCATGCAAACCTTCCTGTTCCTAAGCATGGCTCGCAGTCTTGGAATTCCGGCAAGCTGGGAAAGCGGCTGGTATTTATTGCCCGAAACCATTAATCTGCACGACTGGGCCCAGGTTTACTTTGAAGGCATAGGCTGGGTACCTGTTGATCCATCGTTTAAGCTGGTCAATCATTCCAATCCCGATATCAGAGAATTCTATATTAGCGGTATTGATAGCTACCGCTTTATAGTTAATTCTGATTATGGTCAGTCACTTTACCCGGCAAAAGTATTTCCACGCAGCGAGCCCTTCGATTTTCAAAGGGGTGAAATGGAATGGCAAGGTGGAAACCTTTATTTCGATAAATGGAGGTATAGCATGAAGGTGGATTGGATAAATGAAGCGCGTTAACGCCTCATTACCTCAGCTAAAACCTTAAAATGCACGTCGCTTACATTTCCAAAAAGTGCTACTCCACCGGCCCCGGAATTAATGGATATCTGGCAGGCTTCTCGAAACTCATCGGGTGTTAACGAAGGCAAAAACAATCCGCTGTAAACAGGTTTTTTAATGCGCAAATCCTCTTTGCGTTCTTTAACCTGTTGACCTATCCAGTTAATGTCGGCGTTATAGAAATTGTGGTATAGCATGGGCAAATAAGCATCGAGTTGCCAGTTACGCCATTCCTGCCGAACGCTTTCCCAATTAGGGAATACGGCTGCTGTTACTTGTTTCCCGGCTTTTCGGGCCTCCGGAGCCAGAATTATATTTACCAGGTTGGTTATTGAATTGTACCGAAACTGCCGCCAGTCTTCATTTTTAGAAGGGTCGTCCAAATCGGTTAACGGATCGGTTCCTGTTTCAGTTTTAAACTTCGCTCGACAAATATCGCAATAGCAATAGTCGTATTGAGGATATTCCCGATCCTGAACAATATTGTATTTCGGTTGCAGCGCTTCGGCCAGAATCACATCAGGCAAACGGATATAATCCAGATGTACCCCTGCCAGACCGTCAACAGCGGCCAAAGATTTTATCCTTAATCGTAAATATTCCTGCACTTCGGGATTGTTGGGGCACATAAACCTGTAATAATCAACATAGGCAGGGTTGGTATGCGTTGGTTGGCCAAGGCCGTTTACAGCAAACCATTGAGGGTATTTTTCTGCTATGGCAGGAATATTATTTGGCATTTGCCAAAGCCATCCATGCACTTCAACGTCGGTTGCTTTGCCAGCTTCTATTAATCGTTCGAGGCCAGCATGGCGAAATGGTTGCCATTCTGATTCCATGGCTGTAGTTTCACCCATGGGCGTTTCCATCAGCACAGCATCAATGCCATAGCTTCGGGCTTTGGTTAAGCGCTCAATCAATTCGTCCAATGTGGCATCACCTACATTGTGAATCCACATCCAGTTTTTCAATAATGGTTTATCAGCTTTGCCTGCGCAGGCTGTAAAAAGTGAAGGAGCCAGAGTCAGGGCGGCTCCGCCAATACCAAGTGTTTTAATAAATTGTCGCTTATTCATAAATAATAGTTTTATTCACTCCAGATTCTTCCATCTTCGGAAATATGCCAAATGTTTTTTTGGTTTGTTGATATGGATGATAGCTTAAACCTTGTTTTTGATACCTCAAAGCTGGCGCTAAAAGATTTTCCGTTTACCATAATTGGGTCTTTAATAAGCTCTTTTATTGAGTTGGCATATCTTTTATGTATCCTGAAATAATCGTGTTGACGGTAGTACAATTCGCGCAGGGCAAATTTTATGTACTCATCGGGGTTAACGGTAAAATCTTCATGTCCCTCGCCAGATTTGATGCCTGAGAATTGCACATAGCCCCATAATTCAGGACGGTGCATATCAATAACGCCTTGGGGCGACCAAATCCAGTTGTATTCGGGGAAAGGTTTGTTCGTATCAGGATTGATTCTTTTTTTATAAATCCCCTCTTCAACATCTAATTGCCATTCCACCCTCGAAAAATTAATACGCCATTGTTCCGATGGCATTGGTTTTCGCCTACCTGGCGCACATTCCTTTAAAATTTCCCATGGAAATGCCAATTCTATGCACCAAAGCGTGTCTTTATCGGCAGGATTATTAATAGTTCCTTTGAGACGTATCCCTTTTTGCAGCCCCGAAATTTGCCAGGCGCTCATAGGGATTCCTCCATTTCGGTAGGGTTTTGTCAGGAAAAGGTCCCATTCGGTGCCCAATGCATTCACTTCGTATTCATAGTAATTATGAGTATCACCATTTGGGTCAATAAATATTTCAAAATTATTCTCGTGGAATATAACTGAGTTTCGCAGGGTATAGGTAGCCCAAATGTTTGGTTCTTCCAACTCAGCGGCAATGTATAAATAGTTATCATCCCAAAGCATTTTGGCACGTGTCTGGTAAAGCGGAGCTGGCATTTTATCCCCTTCAATATCTAAAAAATCATCTGTCCAAACAGCATTTTGCCAGTCTGGTTCATCCAAATGTCCATCCATAACCAATGGCCCGGTTGCACGGTAGGCAACATAGGATTTAGGAAAGTGCTTCAACAAATGTAATTGAGCATAGCTCCCATGCATCAGTAGAATGCCGCCTAAAAGTACGAGTAATCGCGTCATTTTAAATATGAATTCTGTTAATTGAATGTTAATTGCTTAGGGAAAAGGTCATCTGGATTATCTCTCTTATAAATTGACATTTATGGAAATGCCCCCAAAAAGTATCAAATTAATCATCAAAGGTTTGTAATTTTCCGTTTGATTAGATAATGCCAAAGGAATTTATGTAAAAATAATGAAATAAAAGAAGCTTTGGATTTCAAAACCTTTTTAATCGACCAAGTGTTATTTTAAACAGCTATTGAAACATTTCAATGTTTTGTTCGTTTTTTTAAGATGGATTTTAAATCAACTTAATTCGGTTGAATGGAAGGAACAAATGAAAAGTGGGCTTTAATAACCGGTGCAACAAGTGGTTTGGGCGAAGCCTATGCCCGATTACTGGCCTCAAGGGGTTACAATCTGATACTTACCGGAAGGCGGAAAGAGGCTTTGATGCCTTTGGCAGAAAACCTCAAGGCTTCAAATAATATTAATGTAGAAGTAGTTTTAGGTGATTTATCAGATAATAAGGTTGTTGAGCAAATTATTGATAGCGGCAGCAAGGTTTCAGAGCTATCATTTTTAATATGTAATGCCGGGTTTGGCAATACAATTGATTTTTTCGACGATACCATTCAATCTCAGGAGCTGATGATTAAGGTGCATATTAACGCCACGGTTCAGTTATGCCATGCACTCGCTCCCAAAATAATAAAACCTACCAAAACCGCTATGGGGGGCATCATATTGGTTTCAAGTCTTGGGTCGTTTTTTTCGTCGCCCAATGCAGTATTGTATTGTTCAACAAAAGCTTTTTTAAACAGTTTTGCAAAATCGCTGGCATTGGCACTGTATGGTCGCGGCATTCCTGTTCAGGCCCTTTGTCCGGGCTTTACGCGAACTCACTTTCACAGTAAGTTGAATATTCCATCCGAAACCCTTAATAACCGTGGATTTATCAGATGGATGGAAGCTGAAAAAGTAGTTTTATATTCACTAAAAAGATTAAAACTAGGTAAAGTTATTGTGATACCCGGTTTTTTAAACCGCAGTCTAAAGTTTGTTGGGCACTTGTTGCCATTCTGGTTGTACCTTAAAATTGTTGCCGGTAAAGGAACAATATTTAAAAAGTAATTGGAAGGATTGTAGCAGACAGAAGTAATATCTGATTTTATAAACCAATGGTTTGCAAAACAAAGGGTTATAAAACGTAATCAATTATTGCAAGACGCGCTTGGTGTACAAATTGGCTTTGCATCGGATATAATGACTGCCCAGGAATATGCACGAAGTATTGTGGAAGAGGTTACTCCGGTGGATGAATCAACTTTGAAAAGTATTCAGCAATTATTTAAAACGCCATTTATTGCCAACTATTTGGCCTATTGCAACAATCAAACCCTGTTAAAAATAGAATCTTTAAAAAATGAAACAGGATATGTTGTAAACGAAACGCCTAAAACTGAGGGCGATTTGTTGTTCGATAAAATTATGGAGAAATACAAGGGTAAGGTGGTTTACGTTGATTTTTGGGCTACCTGGTGCGGCCCTTGTCGCTCGGGGATTGAAAGAATAAAGCCTTTAAAGGAAGAAATGACAGATAAGGATGTTGTTTTTGTTTACATAACCGACCAATCATCGCCTTTAAACACATGGCAGAATATGATTCCCAATATAAAAGGAGAGCATTACCGTGTATCAACCGACGAGTGGAACTATTTTTCAGCCAAGTTTAACATCTCAGGCATACCTCATATTGTGCTGATAGGTAAAAACGGCAATGTAGTTAATCCAAAAGTGGGTTATATGGAAAACAATTCGCTTAAAGCATTACTCGAAAAGCATTTAAGCGAATAGCCATTAATAAATTTGGCATCATTTTCTTCTATTTTAGAACCCATCCTCTTTGAAACCCGGTAGTTAAAAAGCTTACCGGGTTTCCTTTTAATTAACTTAATGATGAGATAATTGTTAATACATGTTGTAAAACAATGAATGGTTATTAACTGATAATTGGTTATGCTAAAGATTCTTTGTATTATTACATCAGACCTTAACTTTTACTAAAAATATCCGTAAACCTATTTATTAAAAGGTTTTTGTTATTGACTAAAAACTGATGTTATGGAGCGACTAACCGGTTTTTTTATCATCATTCTTGTATTACTGAGCTTTCTTTCCTGCAACCAACAATCATCCTACAAAGTGGGTTATATGAATGCTTCGGCCAACCGGGTAAGGTTTGTACGTGAAGGTGATTTTATGGCCGAAAAACTTCGGGAATTGGGTCACGAAGTAATTATTGTTGCCGCAGAAGATAATGATGCTTTGCAACTGGAGCAAGGATACGAATTGTTAAGTCAGGGAGTGGATGCTTTAGTAATTGTATCGGTTAATGGAAATACCATTGCGCCATTGGTTCGTGATGCCCGAAAAATGGGCGTTAAAGTAATAGCATACAACCGATTGATTAATAATGCCGATTTCGATTTTTTTGTAACAGGCGATAATGAAGATTATGCGCGACTGTTTTGCGAAACAGCCCTTCAGCAAAAGCCAACAGGAAACTATGTGGTGCTGGGTGGCGACCGTTTTGACAGAAACGGTTTTGAGCTGAAACAGCACATCGACAAAATACTTAAACCACATATTGATGCAGGCCGGATTAATTTGTTATATGGCACTTTTGTTGAAGGATGGAATAAAGAAAGGGCCAAGTACGAATTGAAACAAACCATAGAAGCATACGGAACCAATATTGATGTGGTTATCGCCTGTAACGACCCCATGGCCATGGGTGCTCTGGAGGTTTTAAAGGAGTATAATGCCCATCAAAATGTTGTTATAACCGGCCAAGGGGCCTATCTGGATGTGGTACAAAGTGTTTACAAGGGTGAAATATTTATGACCATTTACCATCCCTCCAGAGAACTAGGCTACAAAACTGCCCAACTGATTGACCAAATTCTTCAGGGAGAGCAACCTTCAAAACTCGCTACCTCAGTCACTTTTAACGGAGAAGCCAATATTGCAACGGTTAATTTTCCATCAATTAAAGTTACAAAAGATAATATTGAGGAGGTGCTTATTAAAGCAGGTGAATACAGTTGGGACGATATCAGATAAAATTATTAAAAACAACTGTTAGTTCTTAACTGTCAGGTGTTTGTAGCCAGAAGTAATAACTTTTGCCTTATTACTGTAGCCTAGTCACTTGGAAATTACTTTAATTTTGAGAAAAGGTATCACCCTGACTTAAGTCGCCGGTGCGAAAGCCTTTCATAAACCAGCTTTTTCGCTGTTCTGAAGTGCCATGAGTAAAGGCATCGGGCACTATATAACCCTGGGATTGCATTTGTATTCGGTCGTCGCCCACTGCAGCTGCAGCATTAACCGCCTCGTCAACATCGCCTTCTTCTAAAATATTTTTAGTTCGTTGCGCATGATGTGCCCAAATGCCTGCCAGGAAATCAGCTTGTAGTTCCAACCTCACCAGATTGCGGTTATATTCGGCCTTCGAAACCTTTCCTCGCAACTGATCTAACTTATTGATTATTCCAAGTTGCTTTTGCACATGATGCCCTACTTCATGTGCAATAATGTAAGCCATGGCAAAATCGCCTTCGGCTCCCAAACGCTGTTGAAGATCGGTCAGAAACGAGAGGTCGATATAAACCTTTTCATCGCCGGGACAATAAAAGGGACCGATAGCCGACGATGAATAACCACAGGCACTTTGAACCGAACTGTTAAAAAGCACCAGGGTGGGTTCACGGTAAGTGTGGCCACTGTTATTGAACAGGGAGTGCCAAACATCTTCAGTATCTTTAAGCACAACTGATGCAAATTCGGATAATTCGGCTTCGGCCTCAATTATGGCAGAACTTGATACATCCGGAGTTTGATTGGAATATTGAAAGTTATTTAATAGCTCGTTTGGATTACCTCCCAGCAATAGCATAATTATTACGATGACGATGGACCCGATGGATCCGCCAACTGCTATCTTACCGCCACTCATTCCGCGGCGGTCTTCAATATTTCTACTTTTTTCACGTCCTTTCCAACGCATGGTTAATGTTTTTGGTTATTCTTACATTTCTGTTTAAGTAACTAAATTTATTGAAAAGTTAAAAAGAAGTAAATACTATAAAAGGTTTTTCTTTATTGGGGATGAATTTAGAACCATCTGTTTTACACCATTAGTTATTAGCTGTCAGGTGTTAGCTGCTTGGAGCCAGGAACTAAAAAACTTCTTTTAGTCTATATTAAATTTCTGGAAACCAAATTTAAATAGTTTCTAAGATGTTAATAAGAATGGCCATAGAAAGAAAACAATATTTGAACGGCAAAAAAATGTTGTTCGTCGGTAATAATTTATAAGTGTATAAACATTCTTACTTTTATTGCAGCAATTAGCTTTGAAAAAATTAAAACAATTGCTGCCAAACGAGCATGATTCGTTTAATACAAACACGAATGTTGACTCATCATGCGAGATTCATTCGGTCTCATAATTAAATTATTTCAGGATGAAAAGAATGTTTTTTATTATGCTGGCAGTTGCTTTTTCTGCTGTTTCATTTGGCCAGACTTTATCTGGAAGCTGGAAATTGAACCAATCAAAAAGCAAATTGAACGATCAGTTTAGTTTTTCTCCAAAAGTGTTAAAAATTACCCAGAATGGTAATTCGCTCGCTTTGGCTAAAACATTAGAGTTTCAAGGGCAATCAATGGAGGCTTCTGAAAATTATACTTTGGACGGCAAAGAATGCTTAAATCCGGGTTTTATGGATGCTACCAAAAAATCGACAGTAACCGTTTCGGCCGATAAAAAAACTGTTAAAATTATCAGTAAGATATCTATGGATAATGGACATATTGAGTTGGAAGAGGTTTTCACGCTTATGGATGATGGTTTAGTTTTTGAGAGTAAATCTAAATCTTCATTCGGAGATATGGTTGAAACTGCTGTTTACGACAAACTATAATTTGGTTGTATAAAGTAGTTGTAATTAAGATAATTTTTGTGGGAGCCCCATTTTAAGTACTTGGGAAACCTTTAAAATTATTCGGTAGTATAAAATAGATTGTGTAAACACTCATAAAAGTAATCAGATAGTGCTGCCCTGCGAAATGAAGCGCAGGCGTAGCCGGAGCGAAATGAAGCAGGGCAGCACTATCTTTGTTTAACCTTTAACACAAGTAATTATGAGTGCAGCAGACACCTTTCCAAAAGATTTTTTTAAACAATTCAAAAACAAAGAGGAGTTCCATTCCTTTTTCAACGACCTTTTTAAGCAAGGGGTTGAAGAGATGCTTAAGGCCGAACTCGATGCCCACCTCGGTTACGAGAAACACAGCAAAGAAGGCTATGGCAGTGGCAATAACCGCAATGGATCGTACCAAAAGAAAATCAAGACCGATAGTTTAGGCGATATGGTGCTAAACATCCCGCGAGACCGTAACAGCGAGTTTGAACCGCAAATTATCCCTAAGGGCCAGCGCATGAGCGATAAGTTGGAAGAGGCCATTACAGGGATGTACAGCCGGGGCATGACAACATCTGACATTTGCGCCCAGGTAAAAGAAATTTACGGTGTAGATGTTAGCGAAGGCACTATATCCAATGTAACAAACCGTATCATCGAGCATGTAAAAGAGTGGCAGAACCGCCCCTTGGAACAAGTCTATTTTACTGTATGGATGGACGGCATTATGCTTAAAGTAAGACAAAACGGAAAGTATATCAACAAGTGCATTTACATTGTAATTGGCCTTAAAAACGATGGTTTAAAAGAGGTTTTGGGTATGTGGCTTGCCGAAACCGAATCAGCCGCATTTTGGCTATCGGTATTAACCGACCTCAAAGCTCGTGGCGTAGAAGATATACTTATTGCCTGTACCGACAACCTTACTGGTTTTACCCAAGCGATAAAAGGAGCATTCCCAAATGCCGTAACACAACTTTGCATCGTCCACCAGATACGTAATAGCTGTAAATTTGTGGTATGGAAAGATCGTAAAGAATTTTGCTCCGACCTGAAAAATATTTATGCAGCCCCTAATATAGAGGCAGCAGAAAAGGCTCTCTTGGCAATGGATTTAAAATGGGGAACTAAATATAAATATGCTATACAATCGTGGCAAAATAACTGGGAAAACCTAACGCAGTACTTCAATTACCCGTTGGAAATCAGGAAAATAATATACACAACCAATACCATCGAAAACCTAAATCGTGGAATACGAAAATATACAAAAACTAAAGTCCAATTTATTGACGATAATGCAGCCCTTAAGGCTGTATATCTATCAATTAGGAATATTGAACAAAAATGGGATATGCCAATCCAAAACTGGGGCATAATACTTCATCAATTTTTAACTATTTTTGAAAACAGATGTAAGCTATTTTAAAAATCAGAATTTTGTGTTTACACAAAATAATTTATACTCTCGCAAATGTGGAGAGTTGTTAAAACTCCCCCCTGAAAAGGTCTTTGCTATGGTATTAGTTTTATAAGTTTCAGGATTTCCTTATTGGTGAGATTTTCAATTTCCGATTTATCGTAGATAGTCAGGAGAAAAACCGAGTACTCCTTAACAACAAGATGAGTAACAACTCTTGCACCGCCTGATTTCCCTTTACCTTTACTACCAATAGCAATGCGGATTTTATAACAGTTATTTCCAATAGATGTACCTTTTTCAGGTTCTTCTTTAAGGTCTTTAATAAGTGTTTGAATTTCTTCTCTGATTGAAGGAAATTTTTTCATCAGGCGTTTTGCCTGTCGTTCAAAAACAGATATAGTTTTAACGCTATAGCTCATTGAGGAAATCTTCTGCATTACGGGCTTGCTTTTTGCCCTCTTTAATTAGTTTCAATTCCTCAACCGCTTCTGCAAGTTCGGTAAGGAATAGTTTCTTGTTCCTTAAACGCTTCAATTCAGCAAGATCTTTTTGAATTTGTTCCCAATCCTTCATGGGAAGCTGTACAGCACTTCTATGCCCTCTTTTATCTGTTATATATTGCAAGTCCATAATCTCACTTTTACTTTGTTACATAATGCTGTCAGGCATTAATATCAAACAAAATTATATCCATTATTAATTTAAACAAACCGTGTCATATCGTATAAAAAACCTCGAACCATCTTAATTTATTTCTAATACAATGTTGGTTATACCTACCAAACAACTAATCGCATCCCCAAAATATCACAATCCATATAGTTCAAGAG
>CALEUX010000096.1 GCA_937920475.1 uncultured Marinilabiliaceae bacterium | reverse complement strand
TCTGATGGTTTAGGTACAATATCTTTTAAATACCGAAGATATGGGACTGATGCGCAAGTGGACTGGGTTGTTCAATACAGTAAAAATGATGGTGTGGATTGGATTCAAATTGGTGATATTTTTACAGCTCCTGCAAGTGATGAAATCCAAACTTTTTCTCAAGCTGTAAACGTGACAGGTAATATTAGGGTTAGAATAAAAAGGGGTACAGAAGCTGGGACAGCAAATAGGAGATTAAATATTGATGATATAACAATAACAAATTTTATTGATCCCGGTACATCCTCTCTCTCCAACTTCGCAGTTACCCCAACCGCAGCCAATACTGGTCAGCAGGTAACCTTTACTTGGGATGCAGTTGATGTAACCGCCATAAAATTCCAGGCTTTTAATGGAGAAGAGTGGTTCGATTTGGAAGAATTAACCAATGTTAATGCATCACTTGGAACTATTAATTTTGTAATTCCGGTTGATGCCGAAGAGGGCACTTACCTGTTGCGCATTGTTGATAGAAACAATTCTGCTGTTGTTTCAAACACTGCTTCTATAACCATTTCTGATGTTTCATTTGGCGGGGTTAATGAATTATATCCTGCCAATGATGCTATTGATGTTCCAACTGATTTATTTAAGGTTTGGGAATATGAAGGTGGTAATGTTATGCCTACGTTTAAAACCATGGTTATTGAATTTAACGAGAGAGTTAATGCAGGTTCCGGCTCAGTTAAACTCTTTAAAGCAGCCGGAGATGTTTTGGTTTACAGTTTTGATGTTAATAATGTTGAGCAGGTTGATTTTCAAGGTGATGCCGTTCTTGTTTTTCTGCCAGATAATTTATTGCCCAATACCGATTATTATGTTACCATCGATAATGGTGCCATAACCGACAAAGCTTCAACCCCCAATGCTTTTGATGGCAATGTGGTTTGGGAGTTCCGTACCGGGGCTAAAGATTCGTACAGAACCATTGCAGAGATTCGCGAGCCCATTGATTTAAATGTTTCGGATGCATCTCCCTATTTGGGACAAAATCTGGTTACAGCAGGATTGGTGATTCACAAACGCTCCAATGGTTTTTACATTCAGGATAATACCCAGCCTTGGAGTGGACTGTTTGTATTCGATAGTAACTTTACCCCTGGCGTTCAGGTGGGCGATTGGGTAGCTTTAATCGGCAAAGTATCTTCCTTTAATAACATGACTCAGTTGCAGAATATTATTTCATTAAATATTACCGGTCAGTTCCCACTCCCCGAGCCGGTTGTAATTACCATGCCTTTCGATAAAACAAACAGCGAAAAATGGGAAAGTATGCTGGTTAAAGTTGTGAATGTTGTACATACTACAGAAGGGCCAGCAGTTACCGGTACCGAGTTTAAAGTTTCTGATGGCACCAATATTGGCATTATTGATGACTATCAGTATGGTAGTTTTACTCCAACCCCAGGGCAAGAGTTCTCATATATTGCAGGTATTATGAATAATTATCAGGCTGCCTATAAATTGGCTCCACGTAATGCCGATGATATTGTAACTAAACCAACCAATGTTAAGAATACCGAAAGTGTTGATTTAATCATCTACCCCAACCCGGTAATCAACGAGATTCGTGTGCTTTCGTCCGAGTCTATTGCAAAAGTTGAAGTAACCAATATGGCCGGTCAGGTGGTTGCCAATAGCTTTAAACTGGTAGGGCAGGAAGTGGTTATTCCGGTAAACAATAAAATAAATGGTGTAGTTGTGATGAAAATTACCACCGAAAGCGGAAAAGTAGTGGTTAAAAAAGTATTAAAACAATAGAGCCAGATTAAAAGCGGTACTATTTTATCGTTTTTTAATGGCGCAGCAGCAAGAGGGATGTCGTTATGGCATCCCTTTTTTTATGTATGGCATAAATATTATGAGTTTAGTTGGTTACACTGAAAGCCACAGAAGTTTTCCCGGAGGCCACAGTGTTAATATTTGGCTTACAGTTTCCTGAATTTAAATACAATAATTTGTACTTGATTACGTTTTATATTGCACAACAGTTAATTAGGAACTGCTGAAAAAGGCAACAAAGAATTTTTGTGGAGCGCTTCAAATAGGTGGTGATTTAAAACAATGTTCTATTTCTCGCAGATTTTCGCAGAGAATAACGCCGAAGCCGAAGCCGCAGACGGTTCAGCGAGTATCAGCGATTTAATCAGCGTATGTCTGCGATAACGTAACGCTTAATCATTCGTAAAAGATGTTATTGTAAGCCAATATAAAATTCTTTTTAGGTTGATCACAGAAATGCGTGCCTAATTATTTTGATTCATGTTAAAAATGCATTGCAATTTCCATAATCAAGCGTTAAGGTTTAATATTTCGGTGCGCTGCACCTTCTTATATTGGGATTAGCATAGTTACAAATATTATGCGGCTCTGCCGCTGATGAAACGAATAAGTCTTTAGTCAGGTGCAGAGCACCTAAATATTTGTAATATGCCATAAAATACATCATAATAGGTGCAGAGCACCATAATGTTAATAATAAGAAGAAACGAGCCATGAGAACGAGTTCTCCCGATAAAAACCCTAGGCAGCCCTTTAGGCTTTAACTAATAACCCAAAAATGGAACAAAACAATAAAATGTTTTAAAAATTTGGCAATAGGTCTTGAATTTGTAAAATAGATGAATTATATTGTAATATTGATTGATTGGATGTGTTGAAAATAAATAATATGTAAAATAAAACTTAAAAAATTTAACCATGAAACAATTAATTGTAGCCATTGTATTAATGGCACTTCCTTTGGGTTTGCTGGCTCAATCGCAGGCATACCTGAGCGATGGTTCGGATGTGAGTGTAACTTTAAGCACCACTTCAAACACCATCAGGGTTGTAGCCGATGAGCCCATATCAAGGGTTGAGGTTATAAGCACATCTGGCGAAGTTGTATCTCGCGAAAGCGGCAGTGCCAGTTTGGGCGAGTTTGTTGTAATTCCCCTGGTAATGGACGATATTCCGATTATAAAGGTAATGGATGATATTCCAATTATCAAAGTAATGGACGATATACCGATTATCAAAGTAATGGATGATATTCCAATTATCAAAAAGTCGTATACGGTTTTAGTGACCACTAAATCGGGCGAAGTATTTGTAAAAGAGGTTAAGTAACTTTTTAAATTTTAGTCTGATTTTTTAGATAAAAAGAATTTTAGATATAAGATGGATAGATTAGATAAACAAGATAAAAGGTAGAATTCCATTTGGAAATATTTAAAAATTTTATTCTATCACTCTAAAATTCTCGCATATTTCGATCTAAATAAAGAATAAAATAAATTTAAACAGCTACTAAATAAAGCAACTGATTGTTGATACGATAAAACGGGGAGTATTCAAAAGCTCCCCGTTTTTGTTTTACTGCGTCTGGCTTCGCGGTCTTGCGAAGTGGCACAGGTAATGCCACGTTTGGCCATTTCTTTATTACCACCAATATGGATATTTGGAAACTTGCCGTTCTTTCTAAAAAGTATCCGAACCGACATCAACAAAGCCACTACGGCCATTAATACCACTGATAAAATCAAAACCTTCCAGAACATTTTATTTTTTCTGCAAAGGTACAAAAAAGAAAACCAACCAACACTTCAAACATTCTATGCCTAAAACTGTTTGTCTATTACCCTGAAAAGAGGCAACAGGTGACCAGTCAACAGTAAAAATGCAGAAAGAATTAGCTCCTGATCCTGGCTCTTAGTTATTAGTACCTAACAGCTAACCCCTGGCAGCTAAGAACTAACACCTAACAGCTAAAAAACTAAGAACTAAGAACTAACACCTAATTTCTGGTGTCTAATTATTATTGACCAAACACTTGTTGAAAGCATATGCAGGAAATGGAAGGGATTATTAATGGTTTTATTAAATTTGTATGCATAAGCCAGAAAATATTTTAGAAATGACAGCATTGTCCGGCAAAGCATTAAGTTTTGAAGAGTTCAAAAAGGAAGTTTTAAACGATTATAAAATTGCTCAAACCAGCCGCCACATGAGCATGGTTGCCCGTAAGGAAGTGCTTACCGGTAAAGCCAAATTTGGGATTTTTGGCGATGGAAAGGAGGTAGCCCAAATTGCTTTTGCCAAGCATTTTAAGGAAGGCGATTGGCGATCGGGGTACTACCGCGATCAAACATTTTTGTTGGCAGCAGGAATGACTACGCCCAAAATATTTTTCGCTCTTCTGTATGGTGAAACACGTATTGAGTTAAATCCCGATAACGGCGGACGTTCGTTTAACAATCACTTTGGAACCCGCACTATCGACGTGGATGGGAACTGGAAATCGCAAACGAACGTTAAAAATACAGCTTCTGATATCAGTCCAACAGCTGGTCAGATGCCCCGTTTGGTAGGACTTGCGCTGGCCTCCAAACTCTACCGGAATAATCCGCAACTGAGTCACCTTACTCAATTTAGCAACAATGGCAATGAGGTGGCTTTTGGCACCATTGGCGATGGCAGTACTTCCGAGGGACATTTTTTCGAAACCATGAATGCTGCTGGTGTGTTGCAAATTCCTATGGCTGTTTCGGTTTGGGACGATGGGTTTGCCATTTCGGTGCCTAAAAAGCTTCAAACCATTAAAGCCAGCATCTCAAAAGCATTAAAAGGTTTTGAAAAAGGGCGTGGCGATGAGAATGGTATATTAATTTATACCGCCAAGGGCTGGGATTATCCTGGTCTTTGTCAGATGTACGAAGAGGGCATTGGCAAGTGTCGCAAGCATCATGTACCGGTGCTTTTTCATGTGGATGAATTAACGCAGCCAACCGGACATTCAACCTCAGGTTCGCATGAGCGTTACAAATCAGAAGAGCGGCTTCAATGGGAAAAGGATAACGACTGTCTGGTGCGTATGCGCCAATGGATGGAAGAAACGCATCTGGCTACCCCGCAGGAACTGAACGCCATTGAAGATGCAGCGCTGGCTGAGGTTAAAGCTGCTCAGAAAGAAGCTTACCGCGAATACATTGAAGCGCTTGAAGAAGAGCGCGACCAGCTTATTAGTCTGGTTACATCAAAAAACTGCGTTTGTAATCTGGCTCGTCAGAATATGATCGACGAGGCCTTAAACCAACTACGTGGGGCTATAACGCTTAACCGCAAAGAAATACTGAGTGCTGCACGTAAAGTTTTGCGCCATGTCTGTTCAGGCTGCGACCTGCCCGGCGGATTAAAAAGCGATCTGAAATCCTGGGTAAACCAATATTTTGAAATGGGGCGCGAAAAATACACGCGCTATCTATACGATGAATCGCCAAGGTCGGCTCTCAGTGTAAAAACTGTTACACCTGTCTTTAGCGAAACATCACCTACTGTGCATGGTCGTGAAATCTTGCGCGATAACTATGATGTTTTGTTGGCCAACGATCCCCGTCTAGTTATTTTTGGTGAAGATACCGGCGACCTGGGCGGTGTTAACCAAACCCTTGAAGGCATGCAGGCCAAATATGGGGCATTAAGGGTTTTTGATACCGGAATTCGCGAAACAACCATTGTTGGCAAGGGAATTGGTTTGGCGCTACGTGGGTTACGCCCCATTGCCGAAATTCAGTATTTCGATTACCTGCTGTATGCGCTGCAAACTTTGAGCGACGATGTAGCAACGCTCCATTACCGAACCAAGGCAGGTCAAAAGGTACCACTCATCATCAGTACACGTGGTCACCGACTCGAAGGTATCTGGCATTCCGGTTCACCGTTGAGTATGGTAATTAATTCCATACGCGGTATATATGTTTGCGTACCACGCGATATGACCCGGGCTGCCGGATTTTACAATACGCTGCTTCAGGGCGAAGATCCGGGTTTGGTTATTGAGCCGCTGAATGGCTACCGTTTACGCGAGCTGCGTCCCGATAACCCCGGCGAGTACCGCTTGCCACTTGGTATTCCCGAAGTTTTGCGCGAGGGTTCAGATGTTACTTTGGTTACCTATGGATCGTGCGTCAGAATTGGATTAGAAGCTACCGAGCAGTTGGAGAAGATTGGCATTTCCGTAGAAGTGATTGATGTTCAAACCTTACTGCCATTCGATTTGGAACACCGCATTCTGGAATCGATAAAGAAAACAAACCGGGTTGTGTTTTTCGATGAAGATGTACCAGGTGGAGCCACCGCGTTTATGATGCAGAAAGTACTGGAAGAACAAGGCGCTTATTATCATCTGGATGCTCGCCCGGTAACAGTTACTGCCCGCGACCACAGGCCTGCGTATGGTACCGATGGCGATTATTTCAGTAATCCCAATGCCGAAGATGTTTACGAAGCCATTTATGCCTTGATGAGTGAATCAGCACCGGAAAAATTTCCGCCTATTTATACGTAAGGAGAAGGAAAACCGGAGGCGTAACGAAGTGGAGTTCCGCGTAGCGGAAACGGAAAAAGGAGAAAAGTTGAAGGTGATTAACTGGCAGGTGCTACCTGCTAAGAGCTAACAGCTAAAGACTTCCGCCTTTTTACTAGTGTTATAGATAAAAAAACATAAAGCCTCTTTAGCTCAGCGGTAGAGCAGCTCACTCGTAATGAGCAGGTCGTGGGTTCAAATCCCATGAGAGGCTCCAATTTTACTCAGAAGAAGCTGGTTATTAATAGATAAGCGAATCAATAAAGGGCCTAATTATTTTATTTCTATGCCCGGTGCGATGTTAAATGCACAGAACCAATTAATCATTGTGGTGAGTGTCTTTAGAATTATTTAGTCATGCTTCGTTTTATTATTTTGTTTTTTTGCATGTATTGTCTATCTTGAAAAGTCAAAAAAGCGAGTTAAAGTGTCAAAAAAACTTTTGTTTTTTTTTTTTAATTCGTAAATTAAATTCTGGAATTGATATTCAGAAAGTTACAGTTTTAGTAAGTTAATAGAGGTACCCTGACCCTTGATTTGTGTTATTTGATGACCTCAATAAAGACACCATGCGAAACATTGATTTAAATATTTTTCAGTCTACTTACCCTAAGATTCAACCTGCACGGGGCAGAATACTGGTTGCCGAGCCATTTCTGCAAGGGCCGTACTTTTCACGTTCCATCATTTTATTAACCGAACACGGCACAGAAGGCGCAGTTGGATTTGTGATTAATAAATCAACTGAAGTCTACCCTGATGAGGTGATTGACGATTTATTTAATTTTGAGGGTGAATTATTTATAGGTGGGCCGGTATCTTCCAACACCTTACACTTTATTCATACATTGGGCGATTTGGTGCCAGGATCCGTAAAAGTTACCTCCAAAATTTCATGGGGTGGCGATTTTAACCGTATTAAGCAGTTGATTAACCAAGGCCTGGCTGATTCAAAATCGGTGAAATTTTTTGCTGGTTATTCGGGTTGGTCGCCAGGGCAACTGGAAGAGGAAATTGCTGAAAATTCATGGATTGTAACCACTCTCGACGACAATCAGATTATGCGTTGCGACTCTGAAACCATCTGGCAAAACACCATGGAAGGGTTGGGTGATGTGTATCGTACCTGGTCAAATTTCCCCCGTAACCCGGCTTTTAACTAAGAAGCTGTTTAAGATTGATAACTTAAAAATTTTAAGACAATAGACAGAAGACTAAAAGACTTAAAACAAAAAATAAACAACAAAAAAATCAAACAATTATCGTTGGTTATTTAAGTAACTCCTAGCAGATAAAAAAGTTGACGGCTTATGGTGCCGTCA
>CALEUX010000095.1 GCA_937920475.1 uncultured Marinilabiliaceae bacterium | reverse complement strand
TTCTGTTATACTCCGAATGGCACTGAATATCATCAAAAATGAAAAATCGACCAAAAGGAGTGTTAAGGGCAAACGACTTAAGGCCGGGTGGGATAATGAATACCTTATGAAGCTACTCGATTTTTAATGCGTTTGCCCTGGCATCGTTGTCTTTTGAATGCTGTTGGCTTCGGTTATCAAAAGGAATTTGGGCAGCCCGTTTCTGTGCATTTCTCTTTTCAGCATCAAAAATATACCGATAGGTAATATGTCGTTTCCCAAACTCGGCACCCATGCCATCATGAATAGCTCTCATGCGCGGATTAAAATCGCCAACCCAAGACAACTCCATCTCTTCAAGGTAAGGTTTGCCAGCCACTACATCTCTAAGCTGCCAAAAAATACCTGACTCAAGTCCAAGACGTTGGTATTTTGGTCGTACACCCATAATTACCACACGGGTACGGGTCATTACCTTAGCCCATTTGTAATAAACAAACCGCAATTTGTTCCACAAGTTAAATTTGCCATTGAAGTTTTTCAAAATCTGGTTAATATCTGGAAACATTACCAAAAGGGCCGCGGGTTCGTTATTGCAATAGGCAAACCAAATGAGGTCTTCGACTAAAAAAGGCTTAGCTTCGCGCAACGATTTTCGCAATGTATCGGGGTTCATGGGTGTAAAATTCTCATGAAACTGCCAGGCATCATCGTAAATTGTTTTAAAATCGCTGATGAACTGTTCGCTGTTTTTCCAGGTAAAATGCTTGAAACTATATTCAGCCCTGCTCACTACACGACCTGCAATTTTCCAAAAGCGCTCGGGAAAAGGTTTGGATAAATTGAGATGGTTGGTTACCTGTTCAAAGTAATTCACAAAGCCATATTTCTCGAAAAACTCTTTATAATAAGACGGGTTATATTGCATACCAAAAGCGGGCTGTGAAAACCCTTCGACCAGCAAACCCCAGAAATTGTCATTTTCGCCAAAATTAATGGGACCATCCATGGCTTCCATTCCACGTTGCGAAAGCCATTGCTTAGCTGTATCGAACAACATAAAAGCAGCCTGCTCGTTGTTAATACACTCAAAGAAACCCATGCCTCCGGTGGGCTGTTCGAACCCAAAGGCTTTTTTACGATTTATAAATACAGCCACGCGGCCTATGGGAGCGTTGTTATCGTTGACAAGCAAAAATCTGGCAGCTTCGCCATGTTGATAAAATTCGTTTATTTTGGGGTCAAAAATTTCCTCAATCATTACATCCAACGGGCGCACATAGGCCGCATCGTTTTTATAAATAACATTAACCACTTCGAGAAACTGAGACCGGGTTCGTTTTGATTCAACAGGAATTACACGCATTGTATCAGAGAGAATTTTATTAAACGAAAGATAAGGCAAAATTGATGGAAGACCATCAATCGCCCTAAAACAACCCGACAAAAGTAACCAATAACTTTAAAATTTTATAATTTAAACCACGAAAGATAATCCTCAGGCTTTTTACAAGGTGCTCCATTAAAGTTAAATTCGTTACTGTGCAGATTATAAGTATAATCGTTGCCCCATTCGTTGGCATTAGCGGCCACCTGTTTAACTGCATCGATGATATAATCCAGTTCCTGATTGGTTGTAGTTGGATGAAGTGAAAGACGAACCCAGCCTGGTTTCCCTGATAAATCGCCCATATCAATTTTCCGGGTAATGGAGTTGGAGGTATAATAGTCAACATGCAATAAATAATGACCATAGGTTCCGGCACAGGAGCATCCACCACGAACCTGGATTCCAAACCTATCGTTGAGCAATCGAACCACCAAATTAAAATGAACGCTATCAATATAAAAGGACACCACGCTGAGTCGGTGTTCCTGATTCCCGGCCAGTATGTTTAATCCCGGGATATTTTTAAACTCACTCAATAGTTTTGTGAGTAGCTCATCTTCACGTTGCCTGATTCGGTCGCAACCCATTTGATCTTTCAACCTGATACTGAGTGCAGCCCTTATGGATTGCAAAAAGCCCGGTGTTCCGCCATCTTCGCGCGCTTCAATATCTTCAATGTAACGGTAATTTCCCCAACGGTTAGTCCAGTTTACGGTCCCCCCACCCGGATCATCCGGTGTTCGGTTATGGTATAGTGCCGAATTAAAAACAATAACACCGGCCGAACCAGGACCACCAAGAAATTTATGCGGAGAGAAGAATACAGCATCTAATCGTGACAATGGGTCGTTGGGATGCATATTAATAGGAACATAGGGGGCGCTTGCTGCAAAATCGACAAAACAGAAACCGCCATTTTGGTGCATTATTCTTGCTAACTCGTAATAAGGCGTTATAATACCGGTAACATTTGAACAGGCTGTGAAACTTCCTATTTTGAGGGTTCTGTTTTTGTATTTTACTATTTCGCGCTGGAGCACCTCGGGGTTAACCAGAAGATTATCGTCGGGTTCGAGCACTACCACATCGGCATTGGTTTCGAGCCATGAGGTATGATTGGAGTGATGCTCCATGTGCGTAAGAAAAACAACAGGACGCTCATCGGGCGGCAAGTGGTAATATTTTCGGGCCTGGTCGGGCACACGAATGCCCAAAATACGTTGAAGTTTATTAACCACGCAGGTCATACCAGCTCCGGCGGTTATAATCACATCATCGGGGCCGGCATTAACATGTTCTTTAATTATTTTATGCGATAGCTTGTAGATATTGGTCATAATCATTCCGGTATCGCTCGATTCGGAGTGGGTATTGGCTACCAATGTACCAATTTTATTAAGGATGGTATCTTCAATGGGCTTATACAACCTTCCGGATGCTATCCAGTCGGCATAAACAAGTGGTTTTTCGCCAAATGGTGTAGTAATGGTTTGGTTATACCCAATTGTATTAACCCGAAACTGAGAAAAAAATGATTCCAGATTTTCCATATTGCCTGAAATTATGATTCCATAACCTCAGCAAAAGAAAAGAAAAAGAAGATTTAAAACAATGATATTTGATTTAATGCAAGGCTCAACTATCAGGTTTTTGCGAACTGAATTTCGTCCAGAATGTCGAAACCTGCCTGTTGAAGATAGGCATCGTGCGATTGCGACCACTGCGAGGCTAGTTTTGAAACAGAAGCCGTTAAGTCAGAATTAAATCGGCCAGCCATTTTTAAACAATGAGCCACAGCTCTTACCATTAACTTGTCGGTCGATAAGGCATCAAAAACACCAAGATTGTTAATTATTAGCGGTGTTAAACTATTACCATTAAAGCGGAAATGCCAGCCAATGGCCATTAATGCTGTGTACCTGACAAAAATAACAGGGTGTAGCATCCATTTTTCCACAACAGCCAGTATCTCTTTCCTTCTTCCGAGCATATTAAAAGCCACCTGTTCAGCCAGTTCAATATTATTTATCTGGTTGGACCAATCAAATATTTGCTCATCAGTAAGTTCATCAGGTTGAGCGAGCATGGTTGCCAAAATCATGGTTTCTCTCACATTACGGAACCAAAGCCGCTCAGCCAGTTTATTGCTAACCTGGTATTCCTTAGACAATTGCCGAAGATGTACCAATGACACTCCATACGCTTTTTTATAATTAAGCCCTGCAACTTGCAATTGATGCGAAGTTTCACCATTCATCAATTGACGAAGACGAGCCATAATTTTTTTTTGCTGGCGCTCTAAATTTTCATCGAAGGCAAAAAACTTCATTTCAAATTGTTAATGAATTATTGTTAAAATATTGAATGGGCAAAGGATTTCCTTTTTTCAGTTTCGTTTGCAAATTTAGAATAAAAACGTTTATATTTGCATCGCAAAAAAATGGTGATTGTAGCTCAGTCGGTTAGAGCGCTAGATTGTGGCTCTAGAGGCCGGTGGTTCAATTCCTCCCAACCGTACC
>CALEUX010000094.1 GCA_937920475.1 uncultured Marinilabiliaceae bacterium | reverse complement strand
AAACAGTTAGAAAAGCACTTGAAAACAGCCGCATCATCGTTTTGCGAAGCATGGAAGAGATGATAGAAATAACCAATATGTATGCACCGGAACACCTGATTCTTGAAATCAGAGATGATGAGTCAGTTGCAGAAAAAATCATCAATGCAGGCTCGGTTTTTCTGGGGCATTACACCCCCGAGAGTGCCGGCGATTATGCATCGGGCACCAATCATACACTTCCAACTTACGGCTATGCCAAAGCTTACAGCGGTGTTAATCTGGATAGCTTTACAAAAAAAATTACCTTTCAGAAAATAACTCCAAGTGGCTTACAACATCTGGGGCCTGTAATTGAAACCATGGCAACGGCTGAACAATTAAATGCCCACAAAAATGCCGTAAGTATTCGACTCGAAGCACTAAAAAAACTCTAACCGTATAATACCAATGAGACCACTTGAACAACTGTTACGTCCAAATATCAGAAATTTGAAACCTTACTCGTCGGCACGCGATGAATATACCGGAGATGAAGGGGTTTTTCTGGATGCCAATGAGAATCCCTTTAACGCACCTTACAATCGTTACCCCGATCCATATCAACGAAAACTAAAGGATAAAATAGCAAAACTAAAACAAGTTGATGCTTCCGGTATTTTTCTTGGCAATGGATCCGACGAGCCCATTGATATTGTTTATCGGGCCTTTTGCGAGCCTGGCCGCGACAATGTGGTGTCAATCGATCCCACCTACGGCATGTACCAGGTAGCTGCCGACATCAATAATGTGGAGTTCAGAAAAGTATTGTTAACCGAAGATTTTCAACTCGATGTTAATGCTTTATTGGCTGCTACCGACAGTAATACTAAAGTGATATTTTTGTGTTCGCCCAATAATCCAACCGGTAATTGCTTTAAAGAAGACGATATTAAAGATTTACTGATAGAATTTAACGGTATAGTTGTTCTGGATGAAGCCTATATTGATTTTGCGCCGGGTAAAAGCTTTCTGCAAAAACTGGATTTATTTCCCAATCTAATCATTCTTCAAACCTTTTCAAAAGCTTGGGGAATGGCCGGAATAAGGTTGGGCATGGCCTTTGCCAATCCTGAAATTATTAAGGTTTTCAGCAAAATTAAATATCCTTACAACCTAAATATCCTTACTCAGCAAAAAACTTTTGAATTAATTGATAATATTGCTGAAAAGGATAATTGGATTGATATTCTTTTTAAACAAAGGGATGAGCTTATTAAAAACGTGCAAGAATTGCCATTCGTGAAAAAGGTGTACCCCACCGATGCCAATTTTATCCTGATAAAAACTGATGAGCCCAAAAAAATATACAATTATCTGGTCGATAGTAAAATAATTATCCGCGACCGCTCATCCGTTTCCTTATGTGCAGGTTGTCTGCGCATTACAGTAGGCTCGCCCGAAGAGAATTCGGTATTGATGGATGCATTGAAAAAGTTTGCCTGATTTAAACCCATTTCAAAATGAAGTCAACTATTATCCTAATTGCTTTAACCTTTCTGTTTAAAACTTCCTATGGCCAGAGTGAACTGCCATTATGGACGGGTGAAATCCCCTTCAATAAAAAAGGAATTTATGTGGAAGAGGTAAACGACAATAACCGCATTACAAAGGTAACAACACCAATGCTGTATCATTATAAAGCAGCTCCGTCCAATGCTCCAAAAGCAGCCATCATTATAGTTCCGGGTGGCGGTTACATCCGTGAAGCCATTGACCATGAAGGCTGGCTTCCGGCCAAATGGTTCAGCGAACGCGGCATTGAAGCTTTTGTGCTTAAATACCGTTTGCCCGATGAAGAACTGGTTGATAATGCGCCCATGATTCCTTTAATGGATGCCCAGGAGGCCATCGCCCTGGTACGCTCAAAAGCCTCGGAATTTAATATTGACCCTCAAAAAATAGGCATCATTGGTTTTTCGGCTGGCGGGCATCTGGCGGCATCTGCCTCAACCCTGTTTGCCCAACCCGTAAACCCACAACAAACATCAGAAACGGTTCGTCCCAACTTTTCTATTCTGGTTTATCCGGTTATTACAATGACCGACCAGTTTACACATAAAGGCAGTAAAGAAAATCTTATTGGTATAAGCCCTTCAGAAGCGTTAATGCAACTCTTTTCCCTTGAAAACCAGGTGAGCAACAAAACGCCTGTTACTTTTATGGTACACTCACTCGACGATAAAGCTGTTCCGGTGCAAAACAGCAATGTTTACGCCGAAAATCTTTTCAATAAAGGAGGTAATGTTACTAAAATCATTCTTCCGGCAGGCGGCCATGGATATGGTTTTCGCGAAAACTCGCCTGTAAGCTGGTGGACACAATACCTTGAAGTTTGGCTTAGCATTCAGAAATTATCAAAATAATCTCATGCAAAAGAAAGTGCTTTTTATCGACCGTGATGGTACCATCATTATTGAACCTCCGATCGATTTTCAAATTGATAGTCTTGAAAAGCTTGAATTCTACCCCAAGGCCATCCGAAATTTGTACCTCATAGCATCTAAACTCGATTTCGAGCTGGCTATGGTCACCAATCAGGATGGTTTGGGAACTGCTTCATTCCCTGAAGATACTTTTTGGCCGGCACACCAAAAAATGCTTAAAACCCTTGAAGGCGAAGGCGTTGTTTTCGATAACATTTACATCGACCGCTCATTCCCCGAAGAGAATACCCCCACACGTAAACCACGCACCGGCATGTTAACCAGCTATTTCGATGAGACCTATAATTTGCCCGAATCATTTGTTATTGGTGACCGCCTAACGGATGTGGAGCTGGCTAAAAACATGGGATGCAAAGCCATATTGGTAAAACCTGCCGAAATTGGACAGGAAATGCTGAGTGAAAGCGGACTCTCAGAACATTGTGTGCTGGTAACCCCCGACTGGGACGAAATTGCCGCTTATCTTTTCCGCAGCGAGCGTACAACTACAGTTAACCGTTCAACATCGGAAACCTCCATACATATTGAATTAAACCTTGATGGAACCGGGAATTGCAATATCAGCAGTGGTCTGCACTTTTTCGACCACATGCTCGAGCAAATCGGGCGACATTCCGGTTGCGACCTCATCATTCAGGTAAAAGGCGATTTACACGTAGATGAACACCACACCATTGAAGATACAGGTTTGGCTTTAGGCGAAGCTTTTAAGAAGGCACTTGGCGATAAACGCGGTATCGACCGATATGGTTTTTGTTTGCCTATGGACGATGTTTTGGCTCAGGTAGCCATCGATTTTGGCGGACGCCCCTGGTTAGTGTGGGATGCCGATTTTAAACGAGAGAAAATAGGCGATGTTCCCACTGAAATGTTTCACCACTTTTTTAAAAGCTTTTCCGATACATCGTTGAGCAACCTGAATATAAAGGCTGAAGGCAATAACGAACACCATAAAATAGAAGGCATCTTTAAGGCGTTTGCCAAAGCCATCAAAGCGGCCATTCGGAAAGACCCTTTCAGCAATCAATTGCCAAGCACTAAAGGCGTTTTGTAAAAACAGTTTTATCTGATACTAAAATTTACAAATTCTCCATATCGCTCAGATGCAAATCAAGGGCTTTAACTGAAATTTGTATTTCCCGGATGGAAATTCCCAACGACAGAATTAACATAACCAGAGCAATGCCAAATACGATTTCAGCAATGGTTTGCCACTCAACATAAATTAAAAACATACAAAGAACACATAATAAAAGGCTTGAAATTCCCAAAATCTGCATAGAGCGGGTTAATCGAAGCCTTTTGCGCATGTTGTTAATCTGACCCAATAAAATCTGGTTGGGCGATTGTTTAAATTTCTCGTGCAACGAACGAACCACCGATGCATAAGCCAGAAAGCGGTTGGTGTAGGCCAGTAAAATTAATGAAATGGCCGAAAACAATAAGGCGGGTGTGGTTAATGTGAGCTGTTCCATAATAATGTTATACTTGGTTACTCTTCAAAAATAGCTTTAATAGTCCCAAATAGCTATTGCATTAATATATATTTGTTGATTCAACATATTTTTCCAATTTTTACATCCTAAAAATGAAAAACGAATGGAACGAATCGCAATATTTCCCGGGTCGTTCGACCCTTTTACCATAGGACATGAAAACATTGTTCGCCGTGGACTAAAACTGTTTGATAAAATTATAATTGCTGTGGGGCACAACACCTCGAAAGGTTACTTTTTTAGTATTGATGAAAGGGTGGAATTTATTAGAGCCGAGTTTGCCGATGAACCACGTGTAAGTGTTGAAAAATATGAAAATCTTACTGTAGAATTTGCCCAGCAGAAAAACGCCGATTTTATTCTAAGAGGCATTCGTACTGCAGCTGACTTCGAGTATGAGCGAGCTATTGCCCAGGTTAACCGACTGATGACCTGTATCGACTCGGTATTTTTGTTAACTACACCTCAACATACACCGGTTAATTCGTCAATTGTTCGCGATATTTTAAAACATGGCGGCGATGCATCAAAATTTATACCTGCTACCATTTACAGGTTAATTTGTGAGCGACAGAATAAAATGGCATAAGCTTTGCAAAATTCTTAACATGACAAAAAACAGGCTTGCCGGCATATTGTTTTTATTATCAACCCTTTCTGCATTAACATCTGTAAGGGCTGATAATGTTCGTTTTGTTGGCAAAGCTATCCAGTTTTCAGGTCATCATCTTATATTTTATCGCTATTCTAATTTTATTATTCCGGAGACCTCGGCTGTAATCTCTCTCGAAATTGATAAAAACGGAAACTTTGATTACACTTTTCCCATTAGTGAAACATTTTATGCCTTTGTTGATTTGGGAAGGTTCAGAGGTTACATTTTTCTGGAACCCGGTTTAACTTACGAGCTGGTTTTACCTCCATTTGAACCAAAAACTCAATCGCAAAAACTCAATCCGCATTTTCAGCCCGAGGAAATCCCGTTGGGAATAGCCAATAAAGCATCAAGTGCCTTAACACGGAACATAGTTGAGTTTAACGAAGAATTTGAGCATCTCTATAATTCCAATGCAGTTTCGCTATTTATGTCGGGTAATGCCGAACTGGCCGCCAAAATAGAAAAAGAATTGGAGGAGAAATTCCCATTTGAGCACCCATATTTTAAAGACCACAAACATTTTTCGTATCTTAAACTCTGGCACACCACACTCAGACGTCAGGAAAGGCGGCTCATTTATAACTCCCTTTCGTTTGAACCTGTTAATTTTAATTTGCCGGTTTACTGGGATATTTATAAAACCATACTTTCAGGTTATTTACCCGGAAAATTTGCCGGAACCACGAATCAGAATCTTGCCGCTTCACTTAAAGTTAATGCACCTTTCGATTCTATTGTTGGCATTTTAACCACCGATAGCCTTTTTGCCAGCCGTAAGTTTGCCGAAACAACTTTGCTGTTCACCTTGTTCGAGTCGTTCTATAGTAAATCCATAGGCGAACAAACGGTTCTATCCATTACACAATCGGCCATGACCAGCGCCGAATTTCCTGAAACCCGGGAAATGGCCAGGCAGTATTTTGTGAAGATGTCGCAACTTCGCCCCGGAACATCGGCCCCAAGTTTTACCCTCACCGACCGAAAAGGGAAAATTAAAAGCTTAGAAGATTATGAAGGGAAATTTGTGTACCTCAATTTTGTGCACACAAAGAACCATGCCTGCCTTCGTGATTTACAAACCATTGAACAATTCGAAAAAACCTTCCGCAAAGAACTCACTGTTGTTTCCATTGTTATGGACGAAGACTTTGAAACAATGGAGGAGTTTTTGAAAAAGAACAATCGCTACAATTGGGATTTTCTGCATTTTAGCACCTCTCCAAAAGTATTATTCGATTACAATATTAAGGGTGTGCCCACCTATTTCCTTATCGACCCGCAAGGAAAACTCAGCCTGTCGCCAGCCCCGGCACCCGAAGAAAATTTCAGGCAAATATTTATCGAGCGGTATCGCGAGTATCAAAGGTCTGAATTGCGTAAAAATCCACCCCGCGAACGTTCCATTTTTAAATGGTAATTATCAGCCAAAACGATTTTTGCTTAGTTTATGAGGCTTTTTGATTGCCTCCGAACTCAGGTTTAGTTTCAATTGGAAAGAGAAAGTTCAAACGAATTGCTTCACATTTAATTTGATGCACAAATCACTCTGGTGAATCTTGGTTAAAAATTTCATTTAAACGCCTTTCTCTGTATGCAAATATTTTTTTGAGTTTTTGTTTAATAATAAGGGCATTGGCTATCCCTCCTATAAAACCAAATGGCGGCTTATATGAAACAACATCGGTCATTAATACGCCTCCATCTTTTTCTTTAATATGATGCTCATGATGCCACATAGAATAAGGCCCTATTCTTTGCTCATCCACAAAATAATTCCCTTCAGATACATGGGTTATTTCTGTTACCCAGGTTGTTTTATATCCACGAAAGGGGTTAACTGAATAACTGATAATCAAACCTGGGTAAATTTTTTTCGGAGTATTGGGGGTGGTTATTAAAAACCCCATATTTTGCGGCGTTATTTTCGTCAGGTTTTGCGGCGACGATATAAAATCCCACACCTCTTGTTTGGTGGCTGCAATGAATTGTTGTGTTTGTAATTGATATAGTGGCATACTCAAAATTGAATATTAAGTGCTATCCCTTTTATTTCTGGTATAAATGATATGCTCAATGCATCAGAAAACGATTGACGATGAGTTTTCAGCACACCATACAAAACCAAATCGAATACCAGCAAAAAAGCTCCCTGAAGAATTATGGAACTACCATAACCTTTTAATAATTGCTGTCGCTTTTCGGGGCCAGAAGCAAAATTCCGCATCAAAAATCCAGTTGTCATATAGCCAACATCAAGTGCCGCATTGATGAGTAATATACGCTCAGTTTTAAGCATTTTCGACAGAAGCTCATTATAGGGAAGTTGCATATAATCAAAAGTATAGTTTCCATATATTGCAATTCCTGCAATTGAAAAATTTACAACATTCCAGAATAAATTCATCTGATGAAAATACATTTTTTCACCCCGATAATTGCTCCAACCATAGGCCCCTGTTGCAATATTGGCAATAGCCCAAGAACCCAATACCATCATGCCAGTATTATTAATCTTTAAATTATCGGCATAATCGGAATAAAAATTATTGCCTGCCAAAAGATGACTATAAAAAACCAACATGAGCACTATTAAAAAAAGTGCCCGTTTATTGGTTTTGACAGCATTTATTAAAAACTTCATTTGCATATAATATTTCAAAATGAGTTCCCTACTCCGGATAAAACTGAAATCATTTAGTAACTGTTTAAAATTTAGTTTTCTGATTTTATTAAAGACTATTAGAAGCTTAGACTTCAGACAGATAGACGTGTCTGCCGATAGGCTCATTAGACTCAATAGAAATATAGACGGACAAGATAGTTAAGTTATTTTGCTTATTTTAAACATGTTGCGTTTTATATCTTTTGTCTAAAAAATAATTTTAAACAGCTTCTTAATATGGTTGTAACCTATAAACGTAAAAACAGTTGGTACTTTATTTAGCAACTAACAGATTTAATGCATTTTTTGTTCTTAAAAACTGCCTCAATAAAACATCTAAAGCATCTAATTCCAATGAATGGAGCAATGGTATTTTTCTCATCCAATTAATTCTTAGCTAACCGTCAGGAATCTTCGAATTTCTGATAAACTTAAAAATGCTTCTTTTACTATCAGCTCAGCAACTAATAATAAAGAGAGGTTACGTTTTTTTGACAAACAACCGAATTTCGTTTATAAACACACCTATTATAGTAGTTAATATTTTACAATTAATCGCATAATTTAATAAGTTTGTAATATCAGTTAAAACACGTTATATATGTTATGTTTATTTGGTAAGAAAAGTGCTGATAAAGAGTCAGAAATGATTTTATTAAAAAAATATAATATTGTTAAGTCCTTTTTCGTTTACCATTAACAATAACCATAACATTATGACTTACAGTTAATTTGCAATCGTTCAAGGTTTGGATTGACCAAAATCTGATGGCACATGTAATCATAACATCAACCTAAACAGAACCTTTAAGCAAAAAAACAGTATAAGTATATCTGATTTATGATGTTACAATAATAGAAAACAGACCTTAATGCTCTATAATGTTTTTGTATTAGAGTGATAATAACCTAAATAAGAAAAATGAAAACCCGTCTAATCATATTTTCATCTATTGTTTTGCCAATTTGGCTGTTAAGTTTTTCATCAATTTTGGCTCAACCATCGGCTGAATTACTCACCCCCAACACAGAAATATGTGAAAATGCGGTAATTGATTTAAAAATAAAATTTACTGGTTCGCAGCCATTTGGAGCCTACATTGAGTATCGTAATAATGAAACCAACGCGTTGATAAGAACTGAGCAACTGAGCAATAATGAAATTTTTGAAAGCGATATGGTTGCCAATGTCTATACCAAACAGGTAATGATTGACCCTGCTTCGTTTTCAAATGCGAGAAACATTAAAATTTCAATTGTTCGCGTTTTTGATGCCACCATTGCCGATTGGTCGTTTTCAAATACAACAGGAACTACCAACACATCTGGCGTTGCGATAATCACATCGTATCAAAAACCCACTCCTGCCGCAATGCCATTAGCCGAAAGTTGCGGTTACTCCATACCTTTAACAGCCAATCCCGGGCCATTTGGCGATGTTTATGAATGGTCTACTATATCGGGCCCTTCTACAGGAAGTTTTTCCCCTGCAAATAATCCCTCCACCCTTTTCTCCGCCTCTCCCGCAGGAACCTATAGGCTGCAATTTAAAGTTATTAATGGCGTTTGTCAGGAATCGGTTCAATTTGACTTAAACCTCAAAGGGTCGCCTTCGGGAAATATATCTACAACGTCAAAAATTTGCGAAACTGGTAAACCTACCCTCAATGTATCCTTAACAGGAACAGGCCCAT
>CALEUX010000093.1 GCA_937920475.1 uncultured Marinilabiliaceae bacterium | reverse complement strand
TAGGTCAGATGGTGATAATACGGGGTTAAAATCAGCTTTATATAAATTGGTCCAGAAACTGTTCCATCCATACTCTTTACCTTTAACATCCAGTATATTAGCCAGATAATTGCTAAAACTTTTTTCGGATGGATGGGCCGATATGATTAAGTGATTCATTGCTTTTTTTGTTTGATTAATTCGTTTCTAGGTTTAAACCCTCGCTCAAAGCTTTTGTTCAATGATTAATTCTTAAAAAATAAACAGGATTATTAAAATTGGTTGAAATTTATGAGTTATAATTTTTGTTCGTTTTGATTAAGTTTTTCAAACTAGAACCTTTGATCATTAATACAAAACACAATTAATTGCTCAGATAGACCTGCATTGCTATAGCGGTTTTAAAACAGCCCGAAATAAAACTTTTTATAATAATTTTTATTTGTAATACGGATAACATCAATTAAATTTGGTTAATAAAGTTACGCTATTAAAAAATGACCAAATCAAATATATCCATTAAAGAACTTGCTTCAATTCTCGGCTTTTCAATAACAACAGTTTCTCGTGTTTTGAATGGAAAAGCCGAGCAATACCGTATTAAAAAAGAAACGGAAAGTAAAATTCAAGAAACTGCAAAGCGTTTAAATTACACCCCCAATCAATTTGCAAGAAGTTTAAAACTAGACAAAAGCGAAACAATTGGAGTAATTGTTCCTGATATTTCAAACCCCTTTTTTGCCGAAATATTTAAGAACATCGAACGCGGTTTAAAACAGCATGGATATGCCGTTTTTGTTGGCGACAGCAATGACAACACTGAACTTGAAATAGACCTTATCAAGCATTTTGTAGCCCGTAAAGTTGACGGTTTGGTCATTGCTCCTGTTGGTATTTCATCAACTCATTTGTCGCAAGTTTTCAAAACAGGCATTCCTTTGGTTTCAATTGATCGTTCCTTTAAAAATGTCGACTTTCCTGCTGTAACATCCAATAACTTTGATTCGGCCAAAGAAGCAACCATTGAACTTTTAAAAAACGGGCATCGCAATATTGCGCTCATTCAGGGATTGAACCAAAGCCAACCCAATACCGATCGGGTAAATGGTTTTATCCAGGCAATGAAAGAATGGGATATTCATCCAGATAAATATTCGATTGTAGGTGAAGGTTTTTCCATAGAAAATGGTTTTTACCAAACCGATAGATTGTTAAATTCAGCTAATCCTCCAACAGCCATATTTGCTTTAAGTAACTTAATTGCATTAGGTGCACTCAAGGCAATTTCACAAAATGGCCAAACAATCCCAAATGACATTTCCTTACTAACTTTCGACGAACAGGCCTATTCTGCCTTCCTAAATACACCTATGACAACAATTGAGCAGAATAAAGTAGAAATGGGAAATATGGCCGTGAAGCTTTTAATAGACCAGATTTGTGGAAGAAAACCCAAAATAGGATCTATCGTTCAAATACATTCAAAAATGCACCTCCGGGAATCAATTAAAAAAATAAATTAGATCTAATTATTATTTTTTTATATTTGCACAAACGTTTGTGCATATTCAAGTCAACAACTTAAAACCTTAATTTATGATCGTTATTCACTCCTACACATGGGCGGTGGTACTTACAGTAATCACGATGCTTTGCTGGGGTTCGTGGGCCAATACCCAAAAGTTGGCCTCTAAGAAATGGGCTTTTCAGCTTTTTTATTGGGATTATTCAATCGGAGTTCTGCTTTTATCGCTGTTGCTGGCCTTCACCATGGGAAGCATGGGCGCAGAAGGGCGTGGCTTTATTGACGATATTTCGCAGGCAAGCTTAAGTGCATTAGGTTCTGCATTTTTAGGCGGAGTGGTTTTTAATATTGCCAATATTCTATTGGTGGCTGCCATTGCCATTGCAGGCATGGCCGTAGCTTTTCCTATAGGAATTGGGTTGGCACTTGTCATTGGCGTGGTAGTAAATTATATGGCAACACCACTTGGCAACCCCATGATACTTTTCATAGGTGTAACGTTGGTTGCCGCAGCGATTGTTGTAGATGCATTCGCTTATCGCAAACTGCCATCATCAACAAGTAAATCCACAACAAAAGGAATTCTTATTTCACTTTTGGCAGGCTTGTTAATGGGGTTTTTCTACAGGTTTGTTGCAGCTTCAATGGTAAGCGACTTTACAAACCCCGAGGCTGGTAAACTAACCCCTTATACTGCCTCGGTATTATTTGCACTAGGCTTACTCATTTCCAACTTTCTATGGAACACCATTTTTATGTACAAACCACTAGCAGGAGAAAAAGTGACTTATGCTGACTATTTAAAAATGGGGACTCCCAAACTTCACCTAATAGGAATTCTTGGCGGTGCAATCTGGAGTCTGGGTATGACCTTCAACATCATCGCGTCTGAACAAGCTGGCTTTGCCATATCGTATGGTTTGGGCCAGGGAGCAACATTGGTGGCTGCGCTGTGGGGCGTTTTCATATGGAAAGAATTTAAAGATGCTAAAGGTGTGAAAGGCTTGTTAACGGCCATGTTCCTTCTGTTTTTTGTGGGATTGGCATTAATAATAATTTCCAGACTATATTAAAAATATAATCGATATGAAGTATTCGAAATTTAAACTTGGATTCTTGATTTTTGCATTTGCTTGCCTTATCGCATGTTGCAAACAACGTAAAGAGACCGAATTGCCAACCGATTTTGTGAACCTATTTATTGGCACACTTGATCTTGGGAATACCATTCCGGCTGCCACAGCCCCTTTTGGGATGATAGCTTGCGGACCTGACAATGTGTTTAATGAAATAACCGACGAGTATATTTCACGCTCAGGATATAGTTATGCCAAGGACTCGATCAGGAGCTTCTCCATGACTCACGTTAGTGGCTGGGGCTGCCATGGCGCGCTCGACATTCCGATAATGCCGGTTACAAAGAAAATATTAACCTCGCCCGTATACAATCACCGCGCTTATGCTTCGAAATTCTCACACAATAAAGAATTTGCTGAACCTGGATACTATCAAGTGCTTCTTGACGACTATAACACAAATGTAGAAATAACGGCAGCTGATCGTTCTGCTATTTTACGTTTCGATTACCCAAAAGGTGGCGATGCATCAGTAGTTTTTGCTCCCACCAATTGTGCAAATGGGATAACCGGAGCCGAAATAAACATCGATGTTGCCAACAAGCGCGTAACCGGTTGGGCTACATCGGGTGGATTTTGCGAAAGGGATCCAAGCAAGCATGACTATACAGTTTTCTTTGTTGCTGAATTTTCGCATGGCATTATTAGCCATGGCACTTGGGAAAACCAGATTAAAACGAATAATAAGCTTCATGCATTAGGCGATTCCATTGCTGCCTGGATAACATTCGACAATAAAAATGGTGATATAATTGAAATGCGAACTGCCATTTCGTTTGTAAGTGTTGAAAATGCTGTTGAAAATTTAAATCATGAGTTAAGAAATAAAACATTTAACCAAATAAAACGTGAAACTTCGCAAAAGTGGAACTCTTTGCTTGCGAAAGTTGAATTGGAATCATCAAACCTAGACATGAAAGTTCAGGCTTACACGGCATTGTATCGAAATATGCTCCATCCTAATATTTTCAACGATGTAAATGGTGAATACCGCGGTTTTAATGATTCGGTTTATACAATGGCAGCTGGACACAGCAAATATGTAAACTTTTCGACATGGGATACTTACCGTACAACTGCTTATTTGCAGGGGTTACTTGTTCCTGATCGTGCTTCTGATATGATTACTTCACTTAACTTGGATGCCACACAAGGTAACCCGGCAGGTCTTACCATTTGGGGTTACTTCAATAACGAAACATGGATAATGACCGGTCATCAGTCGTTGCCCTTAATTGCCAATTTGTATGCTATGGGTGCTAAGGATATCGACCTTGAAAAAATCAAAGACATTATGATTTGGACCGCCGACAACAAATACCGAAACGGGAGTGACTATATCCAATACGGCTATGTTCCCGACAGACCAGGGCCCTATAATTACAGTGTCTCCGAAACCATCGAATATTCAATTGCCGATTACGGAATAGCCCAAATATGCCTTGCAGCTGGAGATAGTGCAAACTTCAAACGGTTTAACCTGCGCTCTGAAAGTGTTTTTAACTTGTTAAATACCCAAACAGGCTTCCTTCAACGAAAAAACACCCAAGGGGATTGGGTTTTTCCTTTCGATAAATCTGACGACAATGGCTTTAACGAGGGTAATTCGGCTCAATACACATGGAACATTCCACAACACCTTGATAAATTGGTTGAAAAATTGGGGGGCAATGAACGCACAATTAATTTGCTTAATGATTTTACCAACAAAATTGTCTATAGCGGATGGCCCATTAACGAACCTTACTACTGGCCAGGCAACGAGCCCGGCTTTGTTGTTCCGTTTGTATATACATATGCCGGAGCTCCAGAAAAAACACAAGAGTTAGTTCGACATGTATCGACCAAGATTTTCAAAAATGCACCTAATGGTCTCCCCGGTGATGATGATCTTGGAGCAACTTCTACCATGAATTTGTTTTTCAAATTGGGCATGTACCCATTAAAACCTGGAGTAGCCGAATTTATGCTAACCGGTAGCTTGTTCGATAAAGTAACGATAAAGCTTGGCAACGGTTCGAGATTGACAATATTGAGCAAGGGTGACCCATTTTCGGGACCGGTTAAGGGAATATTAATTAACAATGCACCCTACAAGAGGTGTGTGCTGGATATATCGCAGATAATTAAATCAAAAGGTGATTTGACAATCGAATACATTTATTGATGAACAATACAGTAAAAATATGAAAAACAGGGAAATAATAGTGATTTCGTTTTTAGCTTTGTTTTTAACAGTAGCATGCTGCCAAAAACCAGCAGAAACTGTACTTGAAAAAATCCATGTGATTTACGATACCGATGCCAACAACGAAGTTGACGACCAGTACGCGCTGGCTTACCTGCTGTTTAGCGGCAACCATTTTGTGGTTGAAGGTGTAACGGTAAATGCAACCAGCAGTCCCGACGGTTACAGCAATCATTCGCTGGTAGAGTGGCATTACGACGAGGCCAAACGTGTTATGCAATTGTGCGGTGTTTGGGGAAATATACCCCTTTACACAGGAGCGCAAGGCTCTTTTGAAGAAATAGAGGCCCATCTAAATGAAACCGACTTTGACGGTTACGAAGCTGTTGATTTCATTATTGAACAGGCTATGCAACCACGCGAAGACCGGTTGGTGTTATTGCCCGTAGGGAAGTTGACCAATATCGCCCTCGCATTGAAAAAAGAGCCACGCATTGCCGAAAAAGTGCACATTGTTTGGTTGGGATCAAATTACCCGGAGCCGGGCGAACACAACCAGGACTGGGACATCCCATCGATGAACTATATTCTTGACGTTGACGTGCCTTTCGATATGGTAACGGTTAGATATGGAGAGCCTTCGGGAACATCGGCCATGATGGTGGCACACGCTGAAATTATAAGACGCATGCCCAATATTGGCCCAAGGCAAAGCGAACCGGTTATTGGACGCCATGGCGATGAGTTTTACACTTGGGGCGACTATGCCGTAGAGCTGTACAATAAGTATCAAGGGCATATGTGGGGCGACCCCAAAGGCAGAGCACTTTTCGATATGGCAGCGGTAGCGATACTTAAAAACCCAGACTGGGCGGAAAGCTATATACACCCGGCACCCATTTTTACCGATGGAAAATGGATTGAACGCCCCGATAACCAAAGGAAAATTACAATTTGGGAGTGGTTCGATATTTATGCCATTCCAGCCGACTTTTTTGAAACAATGAATAATATTCAATTTGTTGGAAAGCAAACTAGAATTCAAATTAATCACTAAAATTTAATGAAGTGACCTATATTCAAGCCTATCGAATTTGTTTAATTATTCTTGCTATTTGGCTTCTCAATTCATGTAAATCCAATAGCAACAAATCATTATCATTGACAAACCCTGAATTTAACTATAACATTTATAAATCATTACCAACCGACATTATGATTTCCAGAACCCAAAACTTCGATCAACTTGAAGGTTTTTGGCTGGGACAATGTATTGCCAACTGGACCGGCTTGGTCACCGAAATGGACAAAATTGGAAATATCGGCGAAATAAAAACCGGCGATTTTTACACACGCAATGATTGGGGGAAGCCAGACCAACCGAGCATCTGGGGTCAGGGCATACCCAGTGATTTATTCGCAACAATTGATTTCGTTTTTGTTGATGAGAATGGAATTTGGGGATCCGATGACGACACTGATATTGAATACATTTACCAACACCTGCTTTTTACCAATAAAACAAGTGTATTAACACCCGCGCAAATCAGGGATGGATGGCTCAAACACATTATTGCTGAAGAAGAAAACTTTTTATGGGTGTCGAATCAAAAGGCTTTTGACTTAATGAAGGAAGGCTTATTGCCACCAGCAACAGGACATCCCGACAACAACCCGGAATACGAGATGATTGATGCACAATTAACCACTGAAATATTTGGACTCTTTTCTCCAGCCCGGCCCGACATTGCATTGAAAATATCTCACTTGCCCATCAGAACAACTGCATATGACAACTCTGCCTGGATTGCAGAATTTTATGTTGTCATGCATTCTTTGGCGTCGGTAGCTGATAAAAATAGTGACATCAAAGATCAGATTTTTTGGATGGCATCTGAAGCTCGAAAAATTCTGCCCAATGATTCTTATTCAGCAAAAATGTATGATTTTGTATTGAGTAAGTATCATGAAGGACTTACCTGGGAACAAACCAGAAATGAAGTTTACATAAGGTATCAGGTTCATCAGCTCGACGGTTACGATATTACTTCAAAAAATCTATATTGCAACGGATGCTTTGCCGCTGGAATTAATTTCGCAGCCAGTTTGGTCAGTCTTTTTTATGGTGAAGGTGATATAATAGAAACCATTAAGATTGGCACTTTAGCCGGGTGGGATTCCGATAATCCAACTGCAACATGGGGAGGTCTTCTTGGTTTTATGATTGGAAAAAGTGGCCTGGAAGAAACTTTCGGTCGAAAGTTTAGTAACCAGTATAACATTCACCGAACCCGGCATGACTTTCCCAATAATGGTATTGATAATTTTGAAAATATGGCCAGAACCGGCATATTCATTATCGATAGGATTGTACAAGAAGAGATGAAAGGTGAAATCGATCTTAAAAAGAACCTTTGGTACATCCCTACAACGAAGTAAAATAAAAGAAAATCAACAATTATAAAATGAAGCCTAAAATAACTGTAATCGGTAGTTCAAACACTGACATGATTTGCCGCGTACCGTCAATACCCAAACCGGGCGAAACCCTTATGGGAACCGATTTTTTTACCGTACAGGGCGGTAAAGGTGCCAATCAGGCTGTGGCTGCAGCACGTGCCGGTGGCGATGTTACTTTTATTGCCTGTGTGGGCAACGATGCTTTCGGGCAGCAAGCCATTGAAGCATATCAAAAAGATGGCATCAACACTTCTTGTATTCAAATAGTTAATGAAGTAGCTACAGGCGTTGCGCTTATCAATGTAGCCGACTCGGGTGAAAACAGTATTTCGGTTGCACCCGGAGCTAACGCTCATTTATTGCCTGAAACTATTGAAAAATACAGGGATATAATACTTGGTTCCGATATTGTACTTATGCAATTGGAAATACCCATCGAAACGGTATATTATGTAGCACGAATAGCTCACGCAGCCAAAATTCCGGTAGTTTTAAACCCTGCACCAGCACAAAAAATAGATAAGGAAGTCATGAAACTTCTTACACTGGTTACCCCAAACGAACACGAAGCCAGTTTGCTTTCGGGGTGTTGGCCCGAGGCTCGTGATGAAACGGAAAGCGCAGCGGAAATTCAAAAGCAAGGTGTTAAATCTGTTATTATTACAACTGGAAACAAAGGGGCATATTGTCTCGATGGTAATAACATAGGCGTTTTTGAAGGCCTCAAAGTAAAAGCCATAGATACCACTGCCGCCGGCGATACATTTAATGGCTACCTGGTTGTTGAAATAGCTAACGGCAAAAGCTTGCCCCAAGCCATTGAGGTTGCCAATAAAGCAGCAGCTATCTCTGTTACACGAATGGGGGCTCAATCTTCAATACCTTATGCCAACGAATTGTTAAGTTATTTTGAAACAAAGGCACACTATTTCTGAAATAAATTGCCAATTGCTATTATTGATATAAATGCTTTAGTATCATTTGAGGTTATTCTATATGAAAAATTTATTTTTAATTCTTCTATCAATTTTGGCATTGAATTCAGGGGCTCAAACAATTTCTGTAAACATTATTGTTGATCAATTTGGCTATTTGCCTGATGCCAAAAAAATTGCTGTTATAAAAAATCCGCAAACCGGTTTTGATTCGAATAATAAGTTTACACCAGGAGCCAATTATGCTGTTGTAAATGCGCTCACCAAAGAAACAATATTTACAAACGCACCAACGCCATGGAAAAACGGAACTACCGATGCCTCATCAGGCGATAAGGCTTGGTGGTTCGACTTTTCATCGGTTAATACAATAGGTAAATATTACATTCTCGATGTGGAACAAAACAAACGTTCCTACGAATTCCAGATTTCTCCAGCTGTTTATAACGAAGTGTTGAAACAGGCTGTTCGTACCTTTTTCTACCAACGTTCGGGTTTTGCCAAAGATGAAAAATATGCAGGAAAGGAATGGGTCGATGGTGCTAGTCATATTGAACCTTTACAGGATAAAAATTGCAGACTTTTCAATAAAAAAAATGATGCAACAACTGAACGTGATGTAAGCGGTGGATGGTACGATGCTGGTGACTACAACAAATACACCAACTGGACTGCTGCTTATATTATAGAAATGATGTATGCCTACCTGGAAAACCCCACCGTTTGGACAGATAATTACAACATTCCTGAAAGTGGAAATGGTATTCCCGATTTGATTGATGAGGCTAAATGGGGGCTTGACCATTTGTTGCGCCTACAAAATGTAAATGGGAGCGTTTTGAGTGTTGTCGGTGTATCACATGCCAGTCCCCCATCAGCAGCCAAAGGTCAAAGTTTGTATGGTCCCGAAAGCACATCAGCAACACTAAACAGCGCAGCAGCACATGCTATTGCATCAAAAGTCTTTGCATTAATAGGCATGAACGAATATGCCGAAATACTCAAGCAAAGTGCCATTAAAGCATGGAACTGGGCCACATTAAATCCAAATGTGAAATTTAACAACAACGATCCTAATTTTGGATCCCAAGGGTTAGCTGCAGGTCAGCAAGAGGTAGACGATTACGGACGGTTTATTGCCAAATTGAAAGCAGCGTGCTTTCTGTATGAATTAACTAATGATTTGGTATATAAAGAGTTTTTCGAAAACAACTATTTAAATGCTAACCTTTTTCAATGGAACTATGCTTTCCCCTTTCAGAGTGATGTGCAAGATGTTGTTCTTTATTATACTACCATCGCAGGGGCTTCGCCATGGGTGGTTAGTAACATCAAAACGGTATATAAAAATGCCATGAATGGTAATGATAACTTTGGCGCTTTCAGAAATAATAATGATCCCTATAGAGCCCACATTAAGGATTATACCTGGGGTAGCAATGCCATTAAAAGCCGACAAGGTAACATGTTTTATAATATGATTTCCTATTCAGTTAATCCGGAAATAATTGACGAGTCGCGCAATGCAGCAATGGGTTACATCAATTATATTCATGGTGTAAATCCACTTAATTTTGTCTATCTCTCAAATATGTACAGCTTTGGTGCTGAAAATGGAGTGAATGAATTTTACCATACATGGTTTACCAATGGAAGTGAAAAGTGGGATAGAGTAGGGAAATCGACCTATGGTCCAGCGCCCGGCTTTTTAACCGGAGGTTCTAACCCAAGCTATAATTGGGATGGCTGCTGTCCTTCAGGGTGTTGGTCAGCTGCAAATAATGCCATGTGTGTGTCCGAATCAATATCACCACCTAAAGGACAGCCAAATCAGAAATCGTATAAAGATTTTAATACCAGCTGGCCACTTAACTCGTGGGAAGTAACTGAAAATAGTTGCGGCTACCAGATTAGCTATATCCGCCTGTTGTCGAAATTTGTTAATCCTGAATACGATTGCCATGGCGTCCTGAACGGCTCTGCCTTTTATGATGTATGCAATGTTTGTTCGGGTGGTAATACAGGAATTGTGCCCGAAACGGATCCTGACAAATGCTCAACTTTGAATAATGTTGCTTGTAATACCGAATTAGAACATATTCAATTATTTGCTTGCAACGGTACATTAGAAGTGATTGCTGAACCATATATTAATTATGAGTTGAAAATTGTCGATTTACTAGGTAAAATTCACTTTTCAACAACAGCCAAAGGATATTACGCTTTTAGTTTATATCGCTTAAAAAGAGGAGTTTATATAGTTTCTGTTTTTAATGATGAACAAAAAGAACGGCTCAAAATTGTAAACTTTTGATGATATAAAGAGGACGTGAGTCATTTTAAATATACCCACCCAGAAGGATGTCGAGGAACTATGTTCCTTGTGATAGTAAAAAAAATAAACTTACATTAAGATAACATGCTAACGCTCTGCGCTCAAGAACAAATTGATAATTCTAAAACAACATGTAGTTTTATACTGCATTTAAAAGCAAATTATTATAAAATGAAAAAAATCCTTTTAGTAATTCCCATCATACTTTTATTAGCTTTTGTGGGATGCCAAAATCAAGTTCAGGAACAAATCCTGCCCAGAATAATTTTCGATACCGACTTTGGAGGCGATGCCGATGACCTCGGAGCCCTGGCGATGTTACACGGTTTTACTAATAACAATGAGTGTAAATTGTTGGCCGTTATGCTGTGGACCAACGAGAAATACGCTGTGTCGGCTGTCGATGCCATGAACCGTTATTATGACAACCCCAATGTGCCAATAGGGGTTCGGGCCGGTGGTACTCATGTGAGTGAAACTACCCACAATAAGATATTGGCCGATAATTTTCCGCATGAGTTGTCTTACGGCGATGTACCATCGACCACCGAGCTTTATCGGAAAGTTTTAGCCGAAAACGATGATAATAGCATTGTGCTGGTTGCTGTTGGCCCCTTGCTGAATATTAAATTGCTGCTTGAATCGGGGCCTTGCAGTTTTTCACCCCTTAGTGGCAAAGAATTACTGCACAAAAAAGTGAAAGAAATGGTGGTAATGGGCGGGCAATTCCCACGTGGCGAATGGGAATGGAACTTCAATGGAGATATGCCCGGTGTTACAAAATATGTATTTGAACACATTGATTTGCCAGTGGTATTTTCTGGTTATGAGATAGGTGTAAAAATCAAAACCGGTAATGTGTTTAATGATATTGATAAAAACCACCCCCTGTATATTGGTTATTATCACTTTAGCGAACATGCCTCGTGGATGAGCGAATATTTTGTTGAAGGCCGTATAACACCCAATGCAACCTACGACCAAACAGCCGTGCTTTATGCTGTACGTGGTGGTGTTGGTAAATGGTGGAATAAAGTTGATGGAGGTTTTTGCAAGCCCGACAACGATGGTGGCAATGTATGGGTTGAAGGCGATAAGACCAACCATTCCTACCTGAAACTTATAGTTGAACCTGAGGAGATGGCTAATTTGATTGATTCACTGATGCTTATTGATGTAAATTTAAATATTCCTGAATGATATTGCCTTTGCAATAATTATAAAACGCTAATAAAATGAGAGATCTAATTATTCAACACAAAATTGCTTTAATAAACTCATTGTTTATTCTGTTAATAATGGGGTGTGGGAAGCTTGAAAAATCATCTGTTGCGTATAAATTTTGGGATTCCAGTTTGCCCATAGATGAACGTGTTAACGATTTAATATCGCATCTTACACTTGATGAGAAAATTTCTATGCTCGATTATCATTCGGTAGCAATTGAAAGGTTAGGGATACCTCAATATAATTGGTGGAACGAAGCATTACATGGTGTTGCGAGAGCAGGAGTTGCTACTGTCTTTCCCCAACCCATTGGAATGGCAGCTACATTTAATTCACAGCTGATACATGACATTGCTGATGTTATTGCTACCGAAGGGAGGGCAAAATACAATGCAGCCAGAGCTAATGATAACAATGGAGAGCAGTATATGGGACTTACATATTGGTCTCCAAATATCAATATTTTCAGAGATCCGCGATGGGGTCGCGGACAGGAAACTTATGGCGAAGATCCTTTTTTGACTACCGCATTAGGTAAAGCCTTTGTAAATGGCTTACAAGGAAGTAATTCGGATTACTTAAAAGCAGCCGCTTGTGCCAAACATTATGTAGTGCACTCAGGTCCTGAAGAATTGCGCCATGTATTTAATGCTGAGCCTTCAATAAAAGATTTTATAGAGACTTATCTTCCTGCATTTGAAGCATTGGTTACCGAAGCTAATGTGGCAGGGGTCATGTGTGCTTATAACCGCACCTTTAATAGTCCTTGTTGCGGCAGTCATTATTTGTTGAAAGACATTCTGCGTAATCAATGGGGTTTCAAAGGATATTTAGTTTCCGATTGTTGGGGGTTGGTTGATTTTCATGAAAACCATAAGGTTACTTCAACTGCTGCTGAATCAGCGGCTCTTGCATTAAACAACACCGTGAACCTTAATTGTGGAACGGTGTACCGCGAATCGCTTAAAACCGCCTTACTACAAAATCTTGTAACCGAAGCAGCTATTGACTCAGCACTAGCACCTCTGCTTGCTGTACGTTTCAGGTTGGGTTTGCTCGATCCCTTTGGCAAAGGACCATATGATAAAATTAAACCTGATGTGATAAATTGCAAGACGCATCAACAATTAGCGTATCAGGCAGCTTTACAATCTATTGTACTATTAAAAAACAATAATAATACTTTGCCATTAAACCCTAATATAAAAAAGATTGCAGTATCAGGCCCCATGGCAGCCAATTCGGAAGTCTTACTTGGAAATTATCATGGGGTAAGCAAGAATTTGGTTACCATACTTGAAGGTGTAGCCAATGCAGTAAACCCCGGCACTATGCTCCAGTATAGGCAGGGCTGTCTTATTGATCAGCCTAGTCAAAATCCGATGAACTATGCTTTTGATGATTTCGCTTACATGGATGCTAATATTGTCGTTGCAGGTATATCAGGACTTCTTGAGGGCGAAGAAGGCGAATCGCTTTTGTCAAAAACTAAAGGTGATCGTTTCGATTTGAGATTACCACAATCCCAAGTTGATTACATAAAAGAGCTTAAGACCAGAAGCAATAAGCCACTTGTGTTGGTATTAACAGCTGGTAGCCCGATTATTTTGGACGAGGTGGATGAATTTGTCGATGCTATATTGTTGGTCTGGTACCCCGGCGAACAAGGCGGCAATGCTGTAGCCGATATAATATTTGGCAAGGAGAGTCCATCGGGTCGTTTGCCAATATCATTCCCAAAATCTGTAGATCAATTACCCGACTATCATGACTACTCAATGGTTGACCGCACCTACCGTTACGCCACCTACGACTTCCTTTACCCATTTGGCTTTGGACTCTCGTACACCCAATTCAAATATCATAATTTAGTGGTTGAACCAATTGAAATGAACTTGAACCAAAACGCCAAGGTAAAGGTATCAATTACCAACACAGGAAACCGAAAAGCAGATGAAGTGGTGCAACTTTACCTAAGTAACCTCAATTCAAAGCAGAGAGTGCCTTTTCAATCACTCATTGGTTTTAAACGCATTAGCATTGATGCAGGTAAAACTGTGCAGGTTGAATTTGACATTGCCACAAACAATTTTGAAACTGTATTTGACAATGGTTCAAAAGCCATTGAGCCAGGTAAATTTAAAGTTTCTATTGGTGGATCAAGTCCGGTTGAGCGTAGCACTCAGCTTGGCAGTACAAAACCAGTTTCTGCTATCTTAACTTTAAAAACCATTGACTAAAAATCTGTAAGTTCTTTATTATGTTTAAGGTGCTTTATCAGATTATAATTTAAAAGCATTGGTATAGCTATTATTAACATCAAATACCAATAAAAAAGTATTTAGAATACTAAGGAGGGTGTCTCAAAAGTCCGAGACGCCCTCTTTTTATTCGTACTCCTACCCGAGAAGTTTTTCAAATATTCAATTCTCAGAGGCTTTAAAAAAACTTTTGAGACAGCCTCCTTTTTATTCGTACTCCTACCCGAGTAGTTTTTCAAATACTCAATTTTCAGAGCCTTAAAAAAACTTATGAGACAGCCTCTTTTATTTGTACTCTTTTCGTGAAGTTTTTCAAATATTCAATTTTTAGAGGCGTAAAAAACTATTGAGACAATCTCATTGATGAAATTTAATCATTAACCTACTATCAACATTAATTTATGTATATTCTTTATTAATAACCCCGGCCATTTTATTACTTTTGTTGGTTTGAAATGTAATTAAACCGGTTGTTTTGCTTCAACGGGGGTAATTTTATTTATCTAAACCTGAACATCAATTTAAAGCCATTCATGGAGCAATTAATAGTTGTATTTACCGAACGCAGAAACCTTGGTTTGGTGGCCATTCCTTATATTGCAACCATTAATGAAGAGCAGCCAATAACACTTCATGAACATGCTACGCTTCAGCATCTAAAGAGCGAAAACGATTTTTCAGAAGAAGAAAAGGCGATTATTGAGTTGCTGAATAAAATCAGCGACCAGTATTTGTTTAAAAAATATGCACGTGAAGGTACATTAAAAACTTTTTTCGATAAAATTAATATCGACCCCCGATTTGAGCCACTGATAAAACCACACATTGAGGAAAACACCTATAAAGCAGTTAAATTACTGGCCAATAGCAGTATTCCATCGTACTATAAAAATGGAGCTTTTAGTAACTTGTATCAGAGCGACTTACTTTTTATATTTCCTACGCCAGCCATCCCCTATTGTATTTTCGATTTAAACAACGACCAACTGCTCTATTCGTTGCGCGTTAAACAAAACGTTGGAGCAGATAATCCTGAAAAGGAATTTTCCCTCCTTGGGAGAACAGTCGATTTTTTATGTCACGACCCTGCTGTTTTTAAAATTAACAACCAATTGTTTTATTTTGAAAATATCGACAGTAAAAAGTTCAAACCATTTCTCGAGAAACAGGTTATCTCTATCCCATCGCGGCAGGTTCCAACTTATATGGAAGGATTTGTGGCCGGCTGCATTCGTCACTACCAGGTTGAAGCACATGGTTTTGTAATTGAAGATGCCAGTAAATCGCCTTCTGCCCTTTTGAAAGTTTTTAAAGACTTAAATCAGCAAGCTGCACTGGCTCTTCATTTTTGTTACCGCGACCGCACTTTTTTGGCCGACCGGAAATCGGCTATTTTTGTTGATTTGGAGAAGACTGGAGAACAATATCGGTTTAAGAAGATTCAGCGTAATTTCGAATTTGAGCAACGTGTAATTGACCTTTTAATGAAAATGGGACTCGAAAAAATAAACGATGCCCTTTTTCGGCCAATTGTTAACGATGTTCAAACAAAAAACACCGACCAATTGTCATCGGTTGTTACCTGGTTGAACCATCATTTACATGAATTGAATGAAAATAAAATAACCATTAGTTCAGATTACGAATCGAACCGGCTTTTTTTAGGGAAAATTGCCGTAAATGTTGATTCTACAGCAGCCAACGACTGGTTTGAGATACATACCAATATCCAAATTGGAGAATTTTCCATACCCTTTATTCGGTTCAGAAAACATTTGATAAGTGGACAAAACGATTATCAACTTCCCAATGGAGAATTATTTATAATTCCTGACGAGTGGTTTACCCGGTTCAGCGAATTGCTCAACTATGCCAAGTTTGATGGCGATACCATCCGCTTGCCCAAGAGCCATTTCCGCATTATGGAACAGGTAAAGCATGGTATTTCTGAATTACTGAAAGAAGAAAAGGAAATAATTTTTCCTGATGTTAAACTCCCCGAAGGTTTAATGGCCACACTTCGTCCCTATCAGAAAGAAGGTTTTGTATGGTTGAATTTTCTGTTTCAGAACAATTTTGGAGGCATCCTGGCCGATGATATGGGACTTGGCAAAACACTACAAACCATTGCTTTACTGCTTCATATTTATAAACGAAATAGTGTTCCCGAATCGAAGGTTCAGGAAAAATCAAAGAGTACCCAACAACTATCCATTTTTGATGTACCCGAAACAGCTTCGCTGAATAATAGTGGATTGCCGGCATCGCTCATTTGTGTTCCTACTACCCTGCTGCACAATTGGCAGGATGAGCTAAAGAAGTTTGCCCCATGGCTGAAAGCTTATTTATATGCCGGTGGAAACCGTTTGAAATCGAAAGAAATTGGGAAAATATTCCGCCATTATCATGTGGTAATTACATCGTATGGGGTATTACGTAATGATATTGAACTATTAAAAAATTATCGTTTTCACTATTTTATTCTGGATGAGAGTCAGTATGTTAAGAATCCGACATCAAAAATATACGAGGCTGTAAAGTCTATTGTAGCCGATAATCATTTAGGAATTACGGGTACTCCCATCGAGAATTCATTAATCGATTTATGGACTCAAATGGACCTGGTAAATAAAGGTTTACTGGGGTCGTTACCTTTTTTCAAACGCCATTTTGTGGTGCCAATTACCCGTAACCAGGACGAAAGCAAGGAAGCCAAGTTACAGAAACTCATTCAACCATTTTTACTCAGGCGTACCAAGGAAAAGGTGGCCGACGACCTTCCACCGGTTATGGAGCAGGTGCTTTATTGCGATATGACACCTGAACAGGAATTGTTTTACGAGCGCGAAAAATCGGGAATCAGAAACAGCATCTACAAAGTTTTTGAGTCGAAGCCACCTGAACAATCGGCCATAATGGCTCTGCAAGCATTAACACGATTACGTCAGATTGCCAACCACCCGGTTTTAGTGGATGGAAATTACAAAGGTTCGTCGGGAAAATTTGAACAAATTCTTGAGAACCTGGAAAATGTGCTTGCTGAAAATCACAATGTTTTAATTTTCTCATCGTTTGTAAAGGATTTGGAACTGATTGAGAAAGAACTACAAACCCGTGGTTACATTTATGCTAAGTTAACCGGAGCTACCCAAAAACGCGAACAGGTAATTAAAACATTTTCGCAAACCGGAGAATGCCGAATCTTTTTAATTTCATTAAAAGCCGGGGGTGTGGGGCTAAATCTGACCAAGGCCGATTATGTTTTTATGCTCAACCCATGGTGGAATCCTGCAGCCGAATCGCAGGCTATTAACCGGGCTCACCGAATTGGTCAAACTAAAAACGTTTTTGTTTACAGGTTTTTATCAACCGGTAGCATTGAAGAGAAAATTGCAAAGCTTCAGGAGCGAAAAGCCCGACTGGCCGACACTTTTGTCAGCAGTAACAACCCACTGAAAGATTTATCGAAACAAGAGATTATGGAGTTATTTAGTTAACAGATTAATATTGCGCACAAATGAGTTTATTGGAATTAATATTATTTGCCATTGGATTAAGTTTCGATACGTTTGCAGTATCTGTAACTGCTGGGTATGTAACCAATAATATCCGGTTTCTGCAGGCTTCAAGGGTTGCTGTTGTTTTAGGACTTTTTCAGGCACTGATGCCGGTTTTAGGTTGGTTTTTGGGTATAAATGTGCGCGATTTCATTGAAGAATGCGACCATTGGATTGCTTTTGCGCTTTTGGCCTTTATAGGCATTAAAATGATTTATGAAAGTCTGAAAAAAGAAGAAAACCAAAAGGATATTAATATATTTAAACCTTTGATATTGATTGGAATGGCCCTTGCCACCAGCATTGATGCCTTTGTGGTAGGGGTAAGTTTTGCATTGATGGAGGTTAATATATGGGCAGCCATCCTCATTATTTTCATAACCACTTATCTGTTTGCCATGTTGGGAATGCTAATTGGAAAAAAAGCAGGAAAATGGTTTGGGAAAAAAATGGAGATTATTGGAGGTCTTATTTTAATAGGTTTAGGGTTGAAAGTATTGATAGAGCACCTGTTAGCGGTTTAAAATTTAACTATATTAGGTATATAAGTATCATAAAAAAAACTAAACTTATATGTCTTATACCATTCTTAAATGTCTTATATGGTAAAAGCATCAAATAATCAAATGCACAAAAGCATACTGTTAATTTTCCATAAGATATTAACCTACATTACGTTTCCAGCACCAAATTAAAATCGCTGTTCCATGTTAAGCGACCCGAAATTTCAGTGCCATCAGGGCCGGTAAAACCTTTTATTAGAGTGGTTTTTCCCTTTAAAATTAAATCGCCGGCCTGTTTGTCGGTTATTTTCTTACCCATAAATTCAAACGGGATTATCACTTTACATCCCTGATTAAACCGTTGGCAGCCCCATGCAGCCCGTCCCTTTATAATTAATCCTTCTTTACATTTAGGGCATTTCCATTGTGGTTGTTCATCTTTTTCCAAACGCAGCTGATAATTATTGTCGAGCGATAAAACGCCATCTACTTTGGTACCATCCAAATCAAATCCTTTAATTAAACCGGTTTTGCCTTTCTTAAAAAGCATTGTGATCTGGTTATCGGTTAAAACCTTTCCTAAAAATGAAAAAGGCACAACAGTTTGGCAACCATCGGCATACCTTGAGCAACCCCATGCTTTCTTTCCTTTAAGCATAACACCTTGTCCACATCGGGGACATGAAGCCGGAGCGTCAGGTGAGTTTGATTTTGCCACAGTTTTTTCAATTTTGGGCTCATCATCGGCCACCTCAATTTTCCGGATATTCTGGTCGCGCTTTACCAAATGAACAATATCTGAAACCATTTGCTTGAGTTCGGCCATAAAAGCAGCAGCATCGTAATTATTTCGCTCAATTTCGCGAAGTTTTTTTTCCCAGATGCCGGTTAGTTCGGCCGACTTAAGCAATTCTGTGTGAATGCTTTCAATCAGTTGCATTCCGGTAATGGTTGGCACCAGATTCTTTTTGTTTTTAACAATGTATTTTCGCTTAAAAAGGGTTTCAATAATAGCCGCACGTGTTGATGGCCGTCCAATTCCATTTTCCTTAAGAGCATCGCGCAACTCTTCATCATCAACTTGCTTACCAGCTGTTTCCATAGCCCGCAATAACGTAGCCTCGGTATATGGCTTTGGTGGCTGCGTTTCTTTTTCTTGTAAGTCAGGCTCATGCGGACCGCGCTCACCTTTTACAAATTCGGGTAAAATATTGTCTTCACTTTTAAACTGCCCTTGAGATTTAAAAACCACTCTCCATCCTTCATCCAGAATCTGTTTGCCGGTAGCTTTAAATTTAATCTCTTCAACCCTGCCTTCAACCGTGGTGGTATTAATAATGCTATCGGGGTAAAATGCTGCTATAAACCGTCGGGTTACCAAATCGAATACCAGTTTTTCATCGCGGCTTAAATTGCCCGATGCAGGGTTTTGTCCTGTGGGAATAATGGCATGGTGGTCGGTTACTTTGGTATCGTCGAATATTTTTTTCGATTTTGGAAGTTTCTTATCCAGCAAAGGAGCAATCAGATTCTCGTAAGGTTTTAAACCTTTAAGAATTCCCGGAATTTTTGGATATAAGTCGTTACTCAGAAAAGTGGTATCAACCCTTGGGTAAGAGGTCAGTTTTTTTTCGTAGAGCGACTGAATGGTTTTTAACGTTTCATCGGCCGAAAGTGCAAATTTTCGGTTGCATTCCACCTGAAGGGAAGTTAAATCGAATAATCTTGGTGGCGCCTCGCTCCCCTTTTTACGGCCAAAATCGGTTATCTCAAACTCCTTACCACGGATGGTTTCAATGGCTTTAAAGGCCTCCTCTTTATCAAAAAATTTACCTTCTGTAGCCGAAAATGAAACCTCTTTATATACTGTTTTCAGCTCCCAATAAGCCTGAGGAATAAACTGGTCAATTTCTTTCTGCCTTTCAACAATTAAGGCCAGCGTGGGTGTTTGAACCCTTCCAATAGATAAAACCTGCCCCGGCCGACTGTATTTAAGAGTGTATAAACGCGTAGCATTAATACCTAACAGCCAATCACCTATAGCCCTTGAACTGCCTGCTGCATAAAGTAAGTCAAAATCACTCCCTTCATAAAGTTTTTCAAACCCTTCGCGTATAGCTTCTTCGGTAAGTGATGAAATCCAAAGCCTTTTAACTGGACAAGAACATCCTGCTTTTTGGAGTACCCATCGTTGAATAACCTCTCCCTCATGCCCGGCATCGCCGCAGTTTATAACCATTTCGGCGGATTTTACCAGCTTTTCAATGGTTTTAAACTGTTTTATAATGCCTTGGTCGTCAATTAATTTAATACCAAAAGGAGATGGAATTATAGGAAGTGTAGTCATATCCCATCGTTTCCATTCAGGCAAATAATCGTGAGGTTCTTTTAGTGTGCACAAATGCCCGAAAGTCCATGTAACCTGATAGTTGTTGCCTTCATAATAGCCATCTTTACGGGAGGAGGCTCCTATAATTTGTGCAATTTCTTTGGCAACACTGGGTTTTTCGGCAATGCAGACTTTCATTAACTCGATTGATGTTTTATGGATTCAAAGCACGAATATAACCAAATTGAGCGAAGCAATAAAAACAATGGCGTTATATAGAACATAAAAGAATAATGTAACAAGCATAGTGGTGCGCTGCACCGTTTTATTGCATGGGGGGCGTTGCATTGGTTACAAACATTGTGCGGCACTGCCGCAATTTGAATCACTAAATATTACAAACCGCCACACCAAACATCAGGAATCATAGTATCAAAACGATTCTTCTATATGTATTATCCACATAATTTAACCGGTGCTTCGCATCATAATATTGGTAGTCATTTGTAGAATTTTACCCTAACATTTACCTTTAGGCCATTATTGAAGCTTGATATTTGATGTGATGGAAGAAGAACAGTTTACAAGGATTAATAAGTACCTAAGCGAAACGGGATATTGTTCCCGTCGGGCAGCAGATAAACTCATTGAAGAAGGTCGTGTTACAATAAATGGAAAAGTACCTGAAATGGGTACAAAAATTAAGCCTGGTGATAAAATCCGGGTTGATGGTAAAATAATTCAGACTCCCAAAGAAGACCATGTTTACATTGCCTTTAACAAACCTGTTGGAATCGTTTGTACCACCGATACCAAATCGGAGAAAAATAATATTATTGATTATATCAACTATCCAAAACGTATCTTCCCCATTGGCAGGCTGGATAAAGCCAGTGAAGGACTGATTTTTTTAACC
>CALEUX010000092.1 GCA_937920475.1 uncultured Marinilabiliaceae bacterium | reverse complement strand
TCATTATAATCTCTTATGGTATCAAAGAACTATCGTTTCTCTGAGGCGGAAAGTAAGCCGCAAGAAAATAAAACCTTCTGGATTCCTCATGAATTAGAGCATTTAATCATTTCCAAAATTTTTTACCGGACACCAATGTATTTTATTATATAAATACAAACAATAGGGTATAAAAACTACTTATTTGAATTATCCATTCAAAAGGTCTATTTTTGAATTAGAAAATATTCAAGCCATGACCGGCGGGCATGTACGCTGATTAAAATACTGGTTTGTTGATACATGCTATACAAACCTATTATAAAGAACGATTATGAAAAAGATAAGTGAACTATTAGGATTAAAAGCCAGCGAAGCCGAGAAATTAGGAGAAAAACTTAATGAGCTACTGGCTAACTACCAAATGTATTATCAAAACCTTAGAGGTTTTCATTGGAATATTAAAGGTGAGAAATTTTTTGAGTTGCATGCTAAATTTGAAGAGTTATACGATGATGCGGTTCTTAAAATTGATGAAGTTGCCGAGCGCATTTTAACTCTTGGAACAACCCCTTACCACACATTTACCGATTATTTAAAGGTTTCGTCCATAAAAGAAGCTAAAGGTTTGAGTGGTGGTAAAGAAACGGTTGAAACAACCCTTGAGAATCTTTCAACCATTATCAGACTGGAACGGGAAATTTTACCTATTGCCCAGGAAGCCGGTGATGAAGGAACCCTTACCTTACTAACCGATTATATTTCGCAACAGGAGAAAGTGGTTTGGATGTTGTCGGCAACACTTAGATAGTAAAATAATTTGAATAATATTAAGGCAGGAAATCAAACAGGTTTTCTGCCTTTTTAATTGCTATAATTAATTTGGGTTTGCTGAAATAGTCAGTAAATAACTTTAATGAAGCACTTCAAATCTTTAGTGAAATAATACAATAGTTCTGTTTCACGCTGATTTTCGCAGAGTTTTACGCAGAAACCGCAGACGGTTCAGCGAGAATCTGCGGTTTAATCTGCGTGTATCTGCGAGAACGTAACGATTAATCATATAAGCATAAAAGAAAAAGTTAAGAAATATAAGCTTAACTATTCTTTATATGATACTTATATGCCTTATATGTTTCAAAAAAACAATCACTTTAACTGTCAGGCATTATAATTAAAAAGCCTCTTTCAACGTAATAAAAAAGCCAGTAAGTCCGCCAGAAGCTAAAGCAGCATCAACCCTGATGTTTAAAGGGTCGTCGGGTAAAATACGAAAACGTAAACCGGCTCCACCACTATAGATAATACTGCTGCGGTTAACAGAGAAATGTTCCGAAGCCTGCCCCATCCCAGCAAATGCAACCCCTCCAAAACGCCACCACAGAGGAAATCTCAACTCGCTCTGCAGCAACCAAATGCTTTTATCAACAATGCGCTGCGAATGGCCAATACCACGCAATCGGTCTTTACCACCTAGCTTAGGCAGCATAAAAAAAGGAACATCGCCGGTTGATTGCTCAAAAACAAACTGAGTTGCAACAACCGATTGACGAATTGCTTTGTAATGTCTTAAATCAATTAAGTAATTACTAAAATCATAATCAATTGAACTAAAAATTGCTCCAAATTTCAATAAGAAGCCACTTCGAGGGTAATAAACATGGTCGCGTTCATCTATTAACAACACCGGCCCAAAGCCTGCAACCAAACCTCCATTTTGTCCATATATATCAAAGGGTTCAATTACCTGCGGCCAATTTTTAAACTCATAATTAAAAACCTGTACCGAAGTTCCCACAAACCATTGTTTGCTAACACCATAAAGAAATTCTGAAGCGAAACCCAAACGGTTTGACTCATATTCAAGACCTTTCTTCCCATGGTTAAAAGATGGATGCCAAAACTGATCGTTGATTTTCAGATAGTCGAATTTGGAGCGCAGTTGCCATTTTTGATTTATAAACCATTCAACTTCTGTCCGCACTTCAAACATTCTTTTTGATGAAAGTTGAAGAGAAGTTGAAAATGTATTCGGACGCCCCTCGTCGGATGTTTTCTCCCGATTTCTCCAGCTTAATACCGGCATAATACCAAACTCCAATCCGGTTCGGGGTGAGTAACCACCTGCCGGATAAATAACCCAAACATGTCGTTGGCCCTTCCAGGTGAGCCGGTCCATTAATCGCTCGCCAATATCAGCCAATCCATTAACAGTTTTACTGCGCTCCAGATTTATATGGGTTGAATCTTCTTGTGAAAAAACTATAACTATGGGCAGTGATAAAAGCAGAAACAGAGCGACAAGAGCTTTATACATCATCAAATATTTTTTGAAAAAGTGCAAATTAGAAAAGATTTTCTATCAGGCTCAAAAAAAGTGATAAAAATTGAAACATTATTGACTGAATCATCGTTAGTGAAATGATAGTCCAATCCCAAAAGCCATCAGAAGAGGGATTGTTCAAAATCATTGTTAACTTTGAAGCCTTCAAAAGCGTTGTTTTATGATTTACCATTTTAGGGTCATCAGCAATGAATCAGATGACTTTATTTTTGAAATTGCCATCGACAGCAAAACTCTTTTTGTTGATTTACATAACTATATTCAGAGTGAACTTGATTTTGATAAATCACAAATCACTTCCTTTTTCCTTACCGATGAAGACTGGAACAAGGAAATTGAAATAACGCTTTTGGATATGATGGTTGATAGTGAACATCACAAAGTAATGGACCAGGTGATGCTTGAAGATTTATTAACCCAACCTAAACAACGCTTGCTGTATACTTTCGATATTATAGCCGACCGGGTTTTGTTTATGGAACTTATCGAAATTAATCAAGGTAATCTGGACAAACCGGCTTGTTTGCGCAAAGAAGGCACACCTCCCCCGCCATTTACCGACGACGATTTTAGTGATAACAACTTCAATGTGGATGAAGAGTTCGACTCGTTTGGCATGGATGATGAGGACATGGATTGGGGTAATGACGACCATGAAGATTACTCCGGAGAAGAACCGGACGAAAGCAACTACTATTAAGTACCTGACAACATGACCAAATCTGTGGTTGTTCTGGTTGGACCCACCGGCATTGGAAAAACCGGGGTGGGTATTGATTTGGCCAAAACGTTTAGCAGCGTTATAATTTCAGCCGATTCGCGACAGATTTACAAAGAAATTCCCATTGGCACAGCTGCACCAACCAAAGACCAGCAAAGCATGGTTCAACATTTTATGGTTGGCACCCACTCTATTTTTGATTATTACAACGCTTACGAATTCGAGCAGGATGCCCTCAGGCTTACAGAGGAATTATTCCAAAGCCACGATGTTATTTTTATGGTGGGAGGCTCAATGATGTATATTGATGCGTTTTGCAACGGCATTGACGATTTGCCCAACGTTGATACGCAGGTTCGTAACGATTTAATGCAACAACTTCGGGAAGAAGGACTTGAATCTATTCGCCGGCAATTAAAGCAGCTCGACCCCGATTTTTATAATCAGGTAGACTTAAAAAACCCAAAAAGGGTAATTCATGCTGTTGAAATTTGTATCATGACCGGTAAACCTTATTCGCAATTGCGTACCAATCCCCGAAAAGAGAGGCCCTTTAAGATTATTAAAATCGGGATGGATATGGATCGCAGCCAATTGTATGAGAGAATTAACACCCGGGTTTTACAAATGATGGATAATGGCCTGGAAAAAGAAGCTGAAAATCTGGCGCAGCATCAACATTTAAATGCGCTCAACACCGTTGGTTTTAAAGAGCTGTTCGCCTGTTTTAATGGCCATCACAGCATGGATAAAGCCATTGAACTGATACAAAGAAACTCGCGTCATTACGCCAAGAAACAGTTGTCGTGGTTCCGCCGCGACGAAAACATACAATGGTTTCACCCATCAGAAACCAACAGCATCATCAATTATATAAAAAACAGGTGCAAGGATTAGAATCTGTTTAAATTATTTTTTAGACATAGGACAAAAGACTTTTAGACACGTGTTCCGGTTCATCGGAAATAGACAAAAACATAAAACACTTAAAACAAACAAGATAACTTAACAATCTTGTCTGTCAATACTTTCTATTGAGTCTAATCAGCCTGTCGGCAGACACGTCTATCTGTCTGGAGTCTGCCCGCCGATAGGCTGGTCTAAACTTCTAACAGTCTTTAATAAAATCAGAAAACTAAATATTAACAGTTACTTAGAAAATAGCATTTTCTGTTTTATATTTAGCCTTATAAAAGACCGGTCGCATTATTATAATCTTTCTCACGGTTTACAACTTTAAATCTGACCGGTCTTTTTTTCTTTTAATTATGGATAAATCAGTTACAAATAATCCTATCGGAAATTTCAACATCAGAGTTTATGGTTTAGCCATCGAAAACCAACATGTTTTACTTTCAGATGAGCGGTTCAGAGGAGTTAAAATGACAAAGTTTCCGGGGGGTGGATTGGAGTTTGGAGAAGGCACTCTCGATTGCCTGAAAAGAGAGGCGATGGAAGAATTTGGCTGCAACATTGAAATAATCAGTCATTTCTATACAACCGATTACTTTCAACCGGCTCTTTTCTTTAACAATACGCAACTAATCAGTATTTATTACCTTATAAAAATTGATAATTCCAAAAAGTTTCCGGTGAGTATGCAACCGATTTTTCCTGCTGCTGAAAATGAACCTAATTTCCGGTGGGCGCCGCTTTCTGAGTTAAATACCGACATGCTTACTTTCCCAATTGATAAAAAGGTTGCTGAGATGGTTATAAAACAGTTTGGGGCGTAGAGCTAAAGGCCTAGGGCGTAGGGCTAACAACTGCTATTTTAACTTAGCTTTTCAATTCACAATCTTCTGCCTCCAGTCTTCGGTTTCCTTCCTCCAGTCTCCCCTCTCCTGCCTCCGATAAAAATCACTTTTCGGCAGTTACAATTAACGGAAACGAATCCTTAATCATAGTAGCTCTGTCGAAACTTCCAAAAAAGTTAATCTGGTTAAAACCGGCTTCATCCAATAAATGATACAACAAATCGCGACGAATAGGCAACAATGGCAGACTATTCTGGATAACTTTCCCCGAATCCTTTACAGTGAGTGTGGTTTTAAAATTAATCAACTCGTCCTGCTCACGAAACTCATATAGGCGCTCAAAAGATATAAATTCATTGTCGATGGTTGGAAGTCCGTCTAAGCCCTGATCCAGAACAAAATCGTAGTTAATTATTTGCAACATTAGTTTCCCGGTTGGGTTCAGGCAACGATTAGCCTGATTTAAAAAAGATAAAATCTGACCGGGACTTTGTAAATGAACCAAGGTATTTCCAAAGCAAACCACTGCATCTTGCGAGTAAGGCTGAAAAAAGTCGTTTAGCTTAAGCATATTAAGTCGCATAAAAGCGGCTCTATCTTCAAACTCGCCTTTACGCCTGGCATTAACCAACATTTGTTCGTCCAGGTCAACACCGGTGCAATATGCACCTGAGGCGGCAAGATTTAAAGTCAGATTTCCGGTTCCGCATCCCACATCAATAATATTTTTTCCGTTTACCCCGCCTAATTCCTCGTCGATATACCGTTTTTGAGCAGGAGTAAATGGAAATATATAGTCGTACCAAGGGGCTATACTTTCGTAAAATGCCATTATTCTATCCTCCAATTCTATCACTGATTTGATATTGATTGCGATCGGGTCTGATTCGTGAAACCAACTCGGCAATAAAACCAGTCATAAACAACTGGGTGCCTAGTATCATACAGGTGAGGCTAATATAAAAATAAGGACTATCGGTTACCAAAGGAGCCTGTATGGCATGGTAAACAAACCAAAGTTTACGAATACCTAGCCACAATGCAGACACAAAACCAACAAAGAAGGTAAGTGTGCCCAAGGCACCAAACAAATGCATGGGTCGGTTTCCGAATTTGGAAATAAACAAGACCGATAACAAATCGAGAAAACCCTTAATAAAGCGTTCAATCCCAAATTTGGTTACACCATACTTCCGCTCGCGATGTGTTACCACTTTTTCACCAATTTTTGAGAACCCTGCACGCTTGGCTAATATTGGAATATATCGATGCATCTCGCCATATACTTCAATATTTTTAACCACGTCGTTGCGATAGGCTTTAAGACCACAATTAAAGTCGTGCAATTTTATGCCTGACACCATTCTGGCAGTTCGGTTAAAAAGCTTACTGGGTATGGTTTTGCCCAATGGGTCGAACCGTTTCTTTTTCCAACCGCTCACTAAATGAAAGCCATCGTGACGCACCATACGAACCAATTCCGGAATTTCATCGGGACTATCCTGTAAATCAGCATCCATTGAAATAACCACATCTCCAACAGCTTCCTGAAAGCCGCAATGCAGTGCTGCCGATTTGCCAAAGTTTCGCCTAAATCTGATGCCTTTGATATGATTATTTTCATTAGAAAGGCTTTCAATAACCTGCCAGGAGTTATCGCGACTTCCATCATCAACCAGCATAATTTCATAGGTCAGATTGTTTTGAACCACCACTTTGGTAATCCATTCAACCAACTCGGGAAGTGACTCCTCTTCATTATAAAGAGGAACTACTATCGATACATCTAATTTGTTCATTAATTAACAGATTTCATGGCCTCCTGAAATGGATCACCTTTGCGCATAGTAAAAAAAGAGGTAATTAATGGTACTATTATACCATAAATAAGGCTACCCAAGATTCCGGTAAACATTAAAAACCAAGGGTTAACAACCATATCAATAGTTGAGCTCATTTCCTCCACCATTTTCTCCGAAAATCCCATGGTTAGGTAGGTCTCCTCCATCTCTACAACCAATGTTTTAACAAGTCCGGGGTCAAACACTTTTAAAACCAGGTAATAGAAAAACCCAATAATAATGCCCGACAGTAACGATATTTTAACCCCATATCTAAAAGAGCTACCATAATTGATATAGCCACTCAGAAACTTATCTCTAAGCCGGATAGTACTCCAGGGTATAAATCCAAAGTACACCAGCCACGATAAGGAAGACCAACCTGAATTGAAAAGGTTGTTGGCTTTATACAAAATGATTAATAATATAACGTTTAAAGCACCTAAAATGGCTCCCTGATACAATGTAAACCGGGTTTTACCGGATGAAGATTGATTCATAGAAATAATTATTTGAATGAGCTACACAATTAGAATATACCTAATTCCTAATTTGGTTTAAAAATAAGGAATGTTCTTAAACTTTAGAGTGATTAGTTACATGAATTTTTTTCGAAAAATAATTCTCTGGTAATAAAAAACATAACCTCCAAAGCCATTAAAAAAATAAAAAAAAGCTTGCCAAGGGGTTGCAGCAATTGGATTATTTTATACTTTTGTGCCCGGGTAAGTCCTATACGACCAGCTCCTGCTGAACTCCCCCAGGGCCTGACGGCAGCAAGGGTAGGCAGTTGAAGCGGTGCGATATAGTCAGCTTACCCACCTGCCAATGTAGCTCAGTTGGCCAGAGCAGCTGATTTGTAATCAGCGGGTCGGGGGTTCGAATCCCTCCATTGGCTCCAAAACAGTTGTTTTTATAACAACTTTTTTTTTGTTTATCGATAACGCTTTGGGGGGATACCAAAGCGGCCAACTGGGGCAGACTGTAAATCTGTTGTCTTACGACTTCGGAGGTTCGAATCCTCCTCCCCCCACCTGAAAACCGGTTTTTATGCCGGTTTTTTTTTATTTAAACCCTAAAAAAATCAATAGCAAGGTGCAAATCTTTTGCTTTGGCATTAAGATTACCAGCGCTTTGATTGAGCAATTCGGCTTTTACTGTACTCTCCTGAGCTTTTTCATTTAATTGGATGATTGCATTATTAATTTGCTCAGCACCAATCAACTGCTCTTCACTGGCAACTGTAATTTCCTGAACCAGTGTCATGGTTGTATTAAAATCAGGTAATAATTCATTTATTAATGTAGTTGATTCATTGGTAATTTCAGCTGTTGATTTGGT
>CALEUX010000091.1 GCA_937920475.1 uncultured Marinilabiliaceae bacterium | reverse complement strand
TTCAATACTCGGGGCATCAATTACTGTTTTTTACTTTGGAAAATCGTGAAGGCCAAAAAAAGGCTCATTCGTTTTTAAAGCAATTGAGTAATGCTACCACCACCTCATTAACAGATTTGATACTCCGGAAAACAACTGATGGTTATTCGTTGGATGCTGTTTCAGGAACAAATTCATTGCTGTCGCTGGTCGATTTGGAATTGAAAATTTTATTTTCGAGCCTGGCTGCATCACGTAACGATGATGAAAAACTATCTCTTAGTAAAAGCATATGGCAACGGCTACAACCACTTCTGAATAACAGCCATTTTTTTAATAACCGGTTCGATGATTACAATAAGTTATCAACGTTGTTGTCGCCCGATGGAAAAGTGAAAATCTGTACCTGGAATATTGAGTTCAACGATGGTGTTAATCAGTTTTTTGGAGGTTTGGCTGTTAAAACATCCACCGGAATACGCACGTTTGAACTTACTGACAATTACCAACAAATTCGTTCACCCGAGCAGGCCAATTTAACCCCATCAAAATGGTATGGCTGTATTTATTACGATTTGGTAGAAACTAAATTTAAAGGCACCACCTATTATACCCTCATTGGATATAATGGCAACAATGCCTTCTCACAAATAAAAGTGGTTGATGTATTAGTTATTTCTGAAGGTAATAATCCTAATCCCCGATTTGGTCATCCTGTTTTTTCTGATGATAAGCGAACACGCCGCCGGTTGATTTACGAATACAGTAACAGGGCAACCATGATGCTTCGATACGATGCCAGTCAGAAAATGATTGTTATGGATAATCTTGCCCCCATGGAACAAATTTATCAGAACGATTTCAGATATTATGGGCCTGATTTTTCTTACAACGGTTTAAAGTTTGATAAGGGCAAATGGGTTTTTGTTCCTGAAATTGATTTAAGAAACCCGGCTCCCGGCAGGAGATAAATAAGAGTACCCAAACCTCTAAAATTGAAAACGTGAAGGAAATAGTAATTTTAGGCGCAGGAAATGTGGCCACACATCTAACAGTGGCATTAAAAAATGCAGGTTACAATATCAAGCAGGTATACAGTCGCAATTTGTCAAATGCCGATTGTTTGGCCACGTTGGTAGGTGCAGAACCGGTATCTGACTTAAAGAATCTGTATCGTGATGCCGATTTTTACTTAATTGCGGTGTCTGATGCTGCCATATTAACTGTTGCAGAGAATATGCCACGGGTTTCGGGCATTGTTGCACATACTGCCGGTAGTGTTAACCTCGCGACTCTGGAACGTTTTGAGCGACATGGCGTTCTTTATCCCTTTCAAACTTTTACCAAAGACAGAGGCGTTGATTTTTTAAACATTCCTGTACTTATTGAAGGCAATCGTTCCGACGTTAAGCGCGAATTGGTGGAGCTGGCCTCTGGTATCAGTAATAATGTTCAAAAAGCCGACAGTCAAAAACGTGCTGCTTTGCATATTGCTGCTGTGTTTAGTAGCAATTTTGTCAACCATATGTATACCATCTCTCAAACTTTATTAGATGCATCCGGGCTTGATTTTAATTTGCTGAAACCATTAATTTCCGAAACCACTCAAAAAGCCCTGACCATGAACCCTGTTGATGCTCAGACGGGCCCTGCACGCAGGAAAGATTTTGGTGTAATGGGCGAACATGTGGAGCGGCTCGGCAGTCAAAAATTGTATCAGGATATTTATCAATTGGTATCTAAAAGTATTGTTAATACTTATCACCCTGGTTCGCCATTTTTTAGTTAATGGGGTGTTATGTGTTACCTGTTTTGCAATAAAATGAGTAAATTCGCCACAAAGCTTTAATAAATGAGTAATTTTAAGGAAGATTTAATGAAAGTAAAGGCTTTTGCCTTTGATATTGATGGCGTTCTAAGTTTAGATACCATTCCCATGCATCCATCGGGCGAGCCCATGCGCACTGCCAATATAAAAGATGGATTTGCCATTCAAAAGGCTGTTAAGCTGGGTTATCCTGTGGCCATTATTACCGGTGGAAACACGCAATCGGTATTTAAAAGGTATCAAATGCTTGGAGTGCCAGATATTTATATGGGTTCATCGCAAAAAATGGTCGATTTTGACCATTGGATTGCCAAATATGATTTGAATCCTGATAATGTTTTGTATATGGGCGATGATTTGCCCGACTTTCCGGTAATGAAACGTGTGGGCATTCCAACCTGCCCTGCCGATGCCGTTGAAGAAATTAAATCGTTGTGTAAATATATCAGCCATAAAAAAGGAGGAGAAGGTTGTGGCCGCGATGTTATTGAACAGGTTCTAAGGGCACATGGGAAATGGGGCGCCGACTATTTGTGGTAATAAGCATTGCTTTTAATGTCTGTTAATACCCAAAAATCTTACTATGGCATTTTTAAGATTAATACGATTCAAAAACCTGGTAGTGATTGTGCTGCTTCAGTACTTGTTACGGTATGGCTTATTGCTTCCCATGCTTAATCATTATGGAATTGAACCTGCCTTGTCGGATCTTAAGTTTATGCTACTGGTAATAACTACAGTGCTTTTGGCGGCATCGGGCTATATAATAAATGATTATTTCGATGTGAAAATCGACCGTATTAATCGTCCTGATAAAGTAGTTGTAGGGCCTGTTTTTCAGCGTAGAAAAGTGTTGTTGTTTCATGTATTGTTTTCATTTGCAGGGGTTTTTACCGGATTATTTTTGGCGTATATCTATCGTAAAGAAACCTATGCCCTGATGTTTGTTGTAATACCGGTTCTTTTATGGTATTATTCCACTACGCTAAAAAAGCAGGTGTTAATTGGCAATTTAACTATTTCCCTGCTTACCGCTTTAGTGCCTTACTTTGTTGTTTCGCTCGAATTTGCTGCGCTTGGACGTTTGCATGGTCAAAGTATCCTTTCTTCCGAAGCTTGTTCTATGGCTTGGTTTTGGACTACCGGTTTTGCTTTTTTTGCTTTTATTAGTAATCTTGCCCGCGAAATTATTAAAGATATGGAAGATGTTAAGGGCG
>CALEUX010000090.1 GCA_937920475.1 uncultured Marinilabiliaceae bacterium | reverse complement strand
ATTTTTCTCAGGATAATGGCTTAAGCAACAATATTGTATATGGCATTATGCCCGAGAAAGGGAATGTATTGTGGTTATCTACTGCCAATGGATTATCTAAATTTAATTCAACCGATAGATTGTTTAAAACATTTTTACCCGGCTTCGAATTTTCCGACGATGCTTACTCTCAAAACCATGAAGGCAGAATTTATGTGGGAGGACTAAATGGTTTTTTTGCTTTTCATCCCGATAGTCTTAAGGAAAACCCATTTATACCTCCAATAAGGTTTACGCAATTGCGATTATACAATGTGCCGGTTGAAGTTGGACCCGATTCTGCAGGACGTACTATTTTGCCTGTTGCCCTGTCTCATCTTGATGAAATGGTACTCAACTATTCCGATACTTTCTTCTCCATTGAATTTACGGCACTTTCATATGCTACTCCCGCCCAAAACAAGTATCAATTTAAGTTGGAGGGGTTGCACTCGCAATGGATACCTGTTGATTATAACAACAGGCAGGCAGTATTCACACGTTTGGCTCCGGGCAATTACACCTTAATGGTTCGAGGGTCAAATTCTGATGGAATATGGGGCGAATCATCGCTGAAAATAAAAATTATACCAGCTTATTATCAAACTCAATGGTTTAAATGGGGTACGGTTTTGTTGTTTGTTGTTATAATTTTCCTTATTTACAGGGCCCGGTTAAGGGCGTTAACCAGGCAAAAAATTAAACTGCAACAAATTGTTGATGATAAAACCAAAACCTTACAACGTCAAAACCAGTTGCTGGCTGAACAGCGAAACGAAATAGCCAGTCAACGTGACCAGGTTGTTGAAATGACTCGCATGGTTAGAGAAGCTGATGAGCGGAAGCTTCGTTTTTTTACCGGAATATCGCATGAAATAAGAACTCCGTTAACTTTAATTCTGGGTCCTTTGGAGCAACTGTTAAACCGTTCTGATTTAGAAAAGCCGGTTAAAGAGAAACTTTTAATGGTTCAGAAAAACTCAGCCAGTCTTTTAAAACTGATGGCGCAACTGCTTGATTTCCTTAAAATTGACTCCGGACTTATGCCGCTAAATCTTCAAACCGGCGATTTAAAAACCTTCGTTTTGGAAAGGTTAGAAATGTTTAAACCACTTTTAGAGGCTAAACGTTTGCAGCTGGAAATTCATATCCCCAATCAGGCACTGAATTGTCTATTCGATACCGATGTGGTTGAGAAGGTTCTTTTTAATCTGATGAGCAATGCTGTTAAATACACTCCCGGGAAAGGAAATATCAAAGTAGTTGTATTTACGGAAACCCGGCCAACAGGAAAATTCCTGATGATGGAGGTTTCCGATTCAGGCACAGGGATATCTGTATCGCCAAAATCAAAAGTTTTTGAGCGTTTTTATCGTGACCCGGTTAGGAAAAACAAAGCAGATGGTGCGGGTATTGGGTTGGCGCTTTCGCGTGACCTCGCCAGGCTGCATGGTGGTGATTTAATTGTGGATGAAGACTTTACCCCTGGTAGTAGGTTTGTTTTCTCATTTCCTTATCAGGAATCCGGTTTGCCGCCTGATTTCAATGATGTTAATAGTCTGGAATTTAATGCAGGTGGCAACTCAGATGTACAGGGGCAGTTATTAAATCATGATTTTACAATTTTAGTTATTGAAGATAATGACGATTTGCGGTCATTTATCGGAAGTGGACTTCAACATTACAATGTTTTGCTTGCCGTTGATGGTGATGAGGGTTTAAAAATAGCCAGAGAACAGTTGCCCGATTTAATTGTGTCGGATATAATGATGCCTAATAAAAACGGCTTTGAAATATGTCGGGAAATAAAGGGTGATGATGCTACCAACCACATACCGGTTATTTTATTAACCGCATTAGGTTCGCTTGAGCATCAGCAATTGGGTATTGATTATGGTGCCGATGACTATATTGTTAAACCGTTCAGTATTAGTATTCTTGCCGGTAAAATCAGGAATATATTAAATGCTCGTCAAAATTTCAGAAAGCAATTATTAGCCGGGTTAAGCGAAAATGAAACCACTTCTGTTTCGCAAACCCGGAATCCATTTCTAAGCAAGGTTTTGGAAGAAATTAACCACCATTTGTCTGATGGAGCTTTTGGTGTTGAAGAACTTGGGCAATTAATGAATATGAGTCGTTCAACGTTTTACCGCAAAATTAAAACTCTAACCGGAATTACGCCTGTTGAACTTATCAGAATGGTTCGTTTAAAACGAAGTTCTGAAATATTAAAGGAATCGCCTGAAATAACCATTAATGAAGTAGCCTTTAAAGTAGGATTTGAAGATGTTAACTATTTCAGGGAATGCTTTAAAAAGCAGTTTGGTAAAGCTCCCAGAGATTATGCCTAAGGATTGAATTGATGCGCTGTTGCATCAAATGGCCTGTATTTTTGATTCATTTACCCCCCTCGCTTAGTACTGAAATGCTTTAAATTGCGATTGTTATTTATCAGAGTTAATTTCACTCTCTGGATATTATCTGGCAATGAAAAACATAAACAATAAGCAAAATATCAGTTCTATGGAAAACAGCAGAAGAAGTTTTATAAAAAAGACAGCCCTTGGTGCTGCAGGATTTACAATTGCCGGTATGGGCATGAGTGCTAAAAGCTATGCCCGTATTATTGGCTCAAACGAACGCCTCAATTTAGCCATTATTGGCCTTGGGCGACGTTTAGGTGCCTATTATGAGCCCATCTCCTTGCCAGCCGGTAATGTGCAGTTACTTTATTTGTGCGATGTTATGAAACATCAGCGTGAGCGGGCAGCTGCATCGTTTGCAAAACATATCAGTTATCAACCCAAACTTGAAAACGATATTCGCAAAGTGCTCGATGATAAGAAAGTAGATGCTATTATTAATGCTACCCCCGACCACTGGCATGCGCCCGGTGCGTTTCTGGCAGTTAAAGCCGGAAAACATGTGTATGTTGAGAAACCCGGCAGCCATAATGCCCGGGAAGGTGAGTTATATGCTGATTTCAGAAAGAAATACAATAAAATAATTCAATTGGGAAATCAGCAACGCTCTTCTGTTGAATCAATCGAAATTGTAAAAGAAATACACAATGGAATTATAGGAACACCTTATAAAGCTGTGGCTTTTTATTCAAATAGCAGGGGTGAAGTTCCGGTTGCTGTTAAGGCTCCTGTTCCTGAAGGCCTTGATTGGAACCTTTTTCAGGGCCCCGCACCACGTATGGACTATATGTTCAATACCTGGGATTATAACTGGCATTGGTATGATTGGACATACGGCACTGCCGAGATGGGAAATAATGCCATTCATGAGTTGGATATTGCACGTTGGGCGCTTCAGGGCGATTATCCCGAAATGGTAAGTGTTGAAGCCGATAAACGCCATTTCTTAAACGATGGCTGGACCATGTACGACACTATGCTGGCTACCTTTAATTTCCCCGGAAATAAAGTGATTCAGTGGGATGGCAAAAGTCGTAACGGTTACAACACCTATGGGTCTGACAGGGGCACCTTAATTTATGGAAGCGAGGGAACAGTGTTTGTAAACCGCGATGGTTATAAACTTTACGATAGAGGAGGTAAGTTGGTTCGTACCCGCATGGGCTCGGGCAGCGAAGGCGGCACGGTTTTGGGTGGTGGCGGCGATATGACTACCACTCATATATTTAATTTCTTTGACACCATCAGGGGGAAAGCGGTGCAGGCATCACCAATTGAAGAAATGGCAAAAAGTACCCATCTGTGTCACTTAGCCAATATTGCCTATCGCCTTAAGAAAGATTTAAAAATAGATTCAGCAACAGGCAGGGCCATGGATGCCGATGCTATGAAAATATGGGGCCGCAATTATGAAAAAGGCTGGGAACCAAAATTATAGAAATAATAAAATTGTTTTTTCTGATTAAGTATCCAAGGCCATTAGTATTTAATTTTTAAAATATTAAATATGATTTTAAGAACTTTATTATTGTTGTTAGTACCATCATTCCTCATGATATCGTGTAAAAAAGAACCTCAAAAACCATTTACCGGTGCCAATGGTGAGGTTAAAATTATAACCCTAGACCCGGGGCATTTTCATGCTGCATTGGTTCAAAAGGAAATGTACCCGCAGGTTGATTCCACCGTTTATATTTATGCCCCGGCAGGGCCCGACCTTGAATTGCATCAGCGAAGGATTGACGGGTTTAATACCCGCACCGAAAATCCAACAGGTTGGCGTAGTATTGTTTATACCGGCGATGATTATTTAAACAAAATGATTACCGAACGTAAGGGAAATGTAATAGTGGTGGCTGGCAATAACCGAAAAAAAACCAACTACATTAAAACTTCTGTGGAAGCGGGTTTCAATGTTTTGTCAGATAAACCTATGGCCATCGACCGGGAAAGTTTTCTGATGTTGAAGGAGGCTTTTGAACTGGCCGATAAAAATAAGGTGTTACTTTACGATATTATGACTGAGCGCCATGAAATTACCAGTCAGCTTCAGCGCGAAATAGCTTTGCTGCCTGAGATTTTTGGAGTGCTTGAAAAAGGAACGCCTGAAAACCCTGCTGTTATTAAAGAAAGTGTGCATCACTTTTTTAAATATGTGGCAGGTTCGGTTTTGCGGCGTCCGGCATGGTATTTCGATGTAAATACTCAGGGAGAGGGAATTGTGGACGTTACAACCCATTTGGTGGATTTGATTCAATGGGTATGCTTTCCCGATGTTATTTTGGATTACTCAAAGGATGTGAATGTTTACAATGCCCGGCGATGGACTACCAATGTGAGTAAAGAACAGTTTCTTACCATAACCGGACTAAGCGAAGTTCCTCAACAGTTGAATCATGTTATGAATGCTGATTCGGTGCTGGAGGTTTTTGCCAACGGTGAGATGAATTATACATTGAATGATGTACATGCCAAAGTTTCGGTAATTTGGGATTATGCAGCGCCCGAAGGCGGCGGCGATACTCATTTTTCGGTTATGCGTGGTTCAAAATCGAGTCTGATTATCAGGCAAGGAAAAGAAGAAGGTTTTATTCCTGAATTGTTTATTGAACCAAACCACGACATTGATGTGCTTCAATGGCAAAAAGAAACAGAAAAAGCATTTCAAAGTATTGAAAGTCAGTTTCAAGGCATAACTATTGTTCAGGCCGGAAATGGCTTTAAAGTAATAATCCCGTCAAAATACCGAATTGGGCATGAGGCTCATTTTGCACAGGTAACGCGCAAATATTTACAATATCTGGTTGATGGCAAACTTCCAGAGTGGGAAATTCCCAATATGCTTGCTAAGTATTCTACCACTACAAGAGCTTTAGAATTGGCCCGTAAAAATGGTAATTAACTGTTAATTAATGATTAAGTATATGAAAAATAATATTTTGAAAGGATTTAGACTTTCAATAATAATGGGGATGCTACTGCATCTTACTACAACATCCTGTCAACAGCCACCACAAGTGCTCGTTCCCGAACCTGGCGTAGTTTCCTATACGTTTCGCAATCAGTTTTCGGAAGATGTTCCGGGAACTTTAGATATGATTAAGGAAATGGGCATAACCAATATTGAATTCTCAAATTTATTTGGTAAAACAGCGCCTGAACTGCGTCAGTTGCTCGATGAGAGAGGTATGGTATGTACTTCGTATGGAGTTGGGTATAATGCGTTGGTTAACAATACCGAACAGGTGGCTGCTGATGCATTGGCCTTAGGAGCCAGGTTTGTCAGGGTGGCATGGATTCCCTTCGAAAATGGCGCTTTTACAATTGATAATGCACGTCAGGCTGTTGCCGATTTTAACGAAGCCGGTAAATTTTTGAAAGAAAAGGGGCTTTCTTTTTGTTACCACAATCATGGGTTTGAATTTCGCCCTTACGAAGACGGAACCCTGTTCGATTTTATAGTTCAAAATACCAATCCCGAATATGTTGGGTTCGAAATGGATATTTTATGGGTTACTCATCCGGGGGCCAATCCTGTTGCGTTACTTAATAAATATCCCGATAGGTTTAAACTGATGCATCTGAAAGATTTGAAAAAAGGCGTTGTTGGCGATTTTTCGGGTGGTACTCCAAAAGAGAACGATGTGGTTTTGGGAACCGGACAAATAGATATTCCGGCAGTTTTACAAGCTGCTCAGGGAACTGCTATTGAGTATTATTATATTGAAGATGAAAGTCCCGATGTAATTTCCAGAGTGCCTGTAAGTCTGAGTTACATACAAAGCATAAAAGGGATTAAGAAACGTTGAAGGCATGAAAGTTTTTCACCATAACTGCTTCTCAATGGGAACCCGGTTTAACATGGTTATTCCGGGTATTGAAAGTTTTATTGGTGAAAAACTGGTTATGCAGATTAACCTGATATTAGAACGCGAAGAACAGTTACTGAGTTGCTACAAACCCCATTCGGAGATTAGTAAAATAAACAGATTGGCCGCCATAGAACCTGTTGTTGTTTCAGACCAAATGGCTGAAATTATCAGTTTACTGGATGATTACTGGAAACGCACCAATGGAGCTTTTGATGCAGGTTTGCTTAATTACAACCTTTTGCTGAAAAAAAATACCTTTACCGGAAATAAAATAACCGATGAAATTTTTGGCTGGAAAAGTGTTGTTTGGAATCCCCGGGAAAATACCATCAGTTTTCAGAATGGAGCCACTGGCATAGATACCGGTGGTTTTGGTAAGGGATGGGTTTTGGAAAAAATAATTAAATTGTTGAAGGATAATAACATTAAATCAGCTTTTATCAGTTTTGGCGAAAGTTCAATTACGGCTATTGGAACACATCCCTTGGGTGATTTCTGGCCGGTAACGATTGCACATCCGGTTTCGGAGAAAGAAATGGAAATAGAACTGGTGGATGCATCTGTTTCTATTTCAGGATTAATGGTGAAAACTACCGATGGAAAAGCGGATTATGTTCCGCATATAATCAGTGCCAAAAATGGGGTAGTAGTGAAACAAAACAATCTTGCAATAGTAAAATGTAATTCACCCTTCGAAGCCGAGATTTTATCAACAGCGGCTTTTTCGTTGGGAGAAACAGGCATTGATGAGTTAAAACAACAGTTTAGCAATGCCGCTTTTTATTTTTTAAAGTAATAAAAATTAAACAGATATGACAGGTACTAACAGAAGAGAGTTTTTAAAAAACGGTTTATTGGTTGGGTCGGCTTTACTAGCTCCGGTATCGTTGATGAATGTGTTGGCTACTGATAATAAATCATTTAAAAACAATACTGTTCGTTTGGGTGTTGTGGGCACAGGCTCAAGGGGAACCTATTTAATGGAACTAATTAATTCGGTGAGTGAGCAGGAAGGCATTGAAATAGTGGCAGTTTGCGATATTTATGAACCCAATCTCAATCTTGGTAAAGGTTTGGCCCCTAAAGCAAAAGCATTTACCGATTACAGAAAAATGCTGGAGATGAAAGATTTGGATGCCATTCTTGTAGCAACCTCGCTCCATCAGCATGCCCACATAACCATTGATGCACTTGATGGTGGTTTGCATGTTTTTTGCGAAAAGGCAATGGCCCGAACGCTTGAAGACACACATGCCATGGCCCTGGCTCATTTGAGAACCGGAAAAATTCTGCATATTGGTCACCAGCGTTTGTTCGACCCCAAATACCTTGAAGGGATGAAAAGAATACATGATGGCGTTTTGGGGCAGGTTACGCAAATAAGGGCATACTGGCACCGTAATAACGACTGGCGCCGGCCTGTACCGGAGGATAAACCTGAACTGGAAAGGCATATCAACTGGCGTTTGTACAAAGAGTATTCGTGTGGTTTGGTAACTGAACTGGCATCGCATCAGATACAGGTAGCCAATTGGGCCAAGAAAGCTCTTCCGGTTGATGTTCGTGGAACCGGCAGCATCAGTTTCTGGAAAGAGGGACGTGAAGTTCATGATAATATTGCTCTGATATATACTTATGCCGATGGAACCCAGTTTATTTACGATTCCATGGTTCAAAATAAGAAATATGGTTTCGAGGAGCAAATAATGGGGCATTTGGGCACCATTGAGTTTGAAACCAACCGTTTTTTTCTTGAAGACCCGGTTCTTCCAAAACCGGCAGGAATAGCTCAGCTTATAGGAAATCTCGAAAGTAATATTTTTGGGAAAGTACCCATTGGCAGCTCATCGTGGGCGCCCGAAGTGGCTTCGCAATACAAGGGAGAGCCTTTGGTGCCTGTTGATAAAACCGACGGAACCCTGGAACAAATGATTGGATTTGCCCGCTCGGTGCGCGAAGGAAAAGCCATCGATGGATTGTTTGAGCAGTGTTATTATGGTTCGGTGTGGACAATGCTTTCGCAAGAAGCCATTGAAACAGGTAAGGTTATTTCCATGCCCGAAAATATAATTATTTGATAATAGGGAAATTTATGAAGGATATTATTATAAGCGGTAAGCGCATAAAAACTGAACTCACCATTTTGTTCTGGTGTTACATCGCTGCCAATTTTCTTAATGCATGCGCAATTTGGTTTTATGAAACCCGGTGGATTGAGTTATTAACTTTTCAACGACTTATAATTGTTATTGCTTTGTTTTTTTATACTCTCACATGGTTTTTTCGCGGCATTTGGTATATTGCGAAAAAAATAGGGGAAAAGGTTAGGACTTAAGTAGCTGAGTAAAATTATTTTTTTAGACAAAAGACTTTTAGACAATAGACCTAAAACGCAACTTGGTTGAAATAAATAAAATAACTATACTAACTTGTTTGTCTATAATTTCTATTGAGTCTAATCCCGATAAACCGGGACACGTCTATCTGTCTAATGTATAGACTTCTAAGAATCTTTAATAAATACAGGAACCTAAATTTAAACAGTTACTAAATAAAGCTTAGCTATTTCCCTTTAATTTAATAAACATATGTCGA
>CALEUX010000089.1 GCA_937920475.1 uncultured Marinilabiliaceae bacterium | reverse complement strand
TTTATCGTCAATTAATTTTATTTTCTTAACGGAAATTTTTGATATCATTATAATCTCTTATGGTATCAAAGAACTATCGTTTCTCTGAGGCGGAAAGTAAGCCGCAAGAAAATAAAACCTTCTGGATTCCTCATGAATTAGAGCATTTAATCATTTCCAAGATTTTTTACCGGACACCAATGTAATTTTATAGCATTTAAAGAAAACGGCGAAGGTATGTTTAAATAAATAGTCGTACCTTTGTGCCGCCAAACTGGTACAATGTTACAAAATGTATTGTTTACTCACAAAAGAAAACATTAGTAAGGAAATTCGAGAAGCCATGGATGAGTATGAGAGTAAGAGCAAAGAAATATCTGGGGCAACACTTCCTCAACGACCTTGGCATTGCCAAACGCATCGTAGATAGTCTGCAAACCCCTCCGGTCAATGTAATTGAAGTTGGACCGGGGATGGGGGTTCTTACACGCTTTCTTCTTGAACGTACCGACATTAATCTGCATCTGGTTGAAATTGACACCGAATCGGTTGAATACCTCAACAATCATTACCCCCAGCTTAAAGAAAAATTAATTGAAGAAGATTTCCTGAAACTAAATCTGGAGTCGCTATTCAATGACCCCTTTTCCATTATTGGTAATTATCCTTACAATATTTCAAGTCAGATTTTTTTTAAGGCTTATGATAACCGGCATCTGGTAAAATCGTTGGTGGGTATGGTGCAACGCGAAGTGGGCCGGCGAATAGCTTCCGGGCCTGGTTCAAAAGAATACGGCATTTTGAGTGTGCTGCTTCAGTCGTTTTTTACTGTTGAGTATCTTTTCACCGTTGACGAGCATGTTTTTACGCCTCCTCCAAAGGTTAAATCAGGGGTTGTTCGTTTAACACGAAACGAGGTAACCCATCTGCCATGCGATGAAAAACTATTTTTAAAGGTGGTGAAAGCAGCATTTAATCAACGCCGGAAAACGCTGAGAAACAGCCTCAGCAAATTTCAGTTTAATCATTCGGCGGTAAAGCACCTGCCTGTTTTTAATTTACGCCCCGAGCAGCTTTCGGTAAGCGATTTTCAGGAGTTGACCAGTCTGATTCAGGCCCACCCACTGTGTGAGTGAACCCTTTGTATAACTGTTAAATAATCCGGCTATGGCAAATTTCGAACTAACCAGAGAATACGTAGAGCAACTCAAGGTTCTCATTGAACAAAAGGATGAAACTGCCTTAACAGGGTTATTGGAAGAATTGCACCCTGCCGATATTGCCGAGATTTATGAAGAGCTAAGTCTTGAAGAAGCCAAGTATCTGTATTTTCTTCTTGATGATGATACGGCTGCTGATGTACTGATTGAGCTGGAAGAAAGCGACCGTACAAGGTTTCTTAAAGCTTTGCCAAGTGAGGTGATTGCCAAACGGTTCATCAATAGGATGGATTCCGATGATGCGGCCGATGTTATCTCCGAACTGGACGAAGAGCGTCAGCAGGAGATTCTGTCGCACATGGAAGATATCAGCATGGCCGGCGATATTGTTGACCTGCTGAATTACGATGAGAACACGGCCGGGGGGTTGATGGCCAAAGAGCTTATCAAGGTTAAGGAATCGTGGAATATTATTACCTGTTTGCGCAGTATGCGTCGCCAGGCCGAAGAAGTTGACGAGGTTTACTATGTTTATGTGGTAGATAACGATGGCGTTTTAAAAGGCACCCTCTCGCTGAAAAAAATGTTACTCAGTTCAACCGATACACTGGTAAAAGATATTTATCACCCTGATGTTATTTCTGTTAAGGTAGATGAGCCTTCGGAAGAGGTTATCAACATCATGGAAAAGTACGACCTTGTAGTTCTGCCGGTTGTGGATGGCATTGGAAGGCTGGTTGGCCGTATTACCATCGACGATGTTTTAGACGTTATGCGCGAAGAAGCTGAGAAGGATTATCAGCTGGCATCGGGTATTACCGATGACGTTGAAGCTTCCGACAGTGTTTGGCGACTTACACGAGCCCGTATTCCCTGGTTATTTATTGGTTTGGTAGGCGGATTATTTGGCTCACGTGTAATTGGAGGATTCGAGGGGAACATAGCCATGTATCCGCAAATGGCCTTTTTTATGCCTCTGATTGGGGCTATGGGCGGAAATGTTGGCATCCAGTCGTCGGCTATTATGGTACAATCGTTGGCCAGCGGGGGTATTGGACTCGATTCAAATTTCAGAAAACTGATAAAAGAGCTTTCTGTGGCCCTGCTCAACGCAAGTGCTTTATCGTTATTGGTTTTTGTGTACAACTATGCCATTGGTTCCAGTCAGGCGCTTACTCTAACTGTGGCCGCAGCTATGTTTTCGGTGGTGGTTTTTGCTTCTTTGTTCGGAACTTTTTTACCATTACTCCTCGACCGCATAAATATTGACCCAGCCGTAGCTACGGGGCCTTTTATAACTACCCTCAACGATATCTCCGGTATGTTCGTATACCTTACACTGGGGGCATATTTCTTTACAGTTTTTAATGTTTAACGGGCTGGCATAAGCATGGCGCCTTCTACCGGGAAGTATTCGATGTTCCAGTTTCCGGCTTCTTCCAGCACACGTTCAATAATACGCTGGGTTTTATCGTGGTAGGCCACCTGAACGGTTTGTTTGGCGTTAAGCCACGATAGAAATGTGGCGATGCCATCATTGTTCAGTTTATTAAGAACCGGAACCCCCATCGATTTAAGCATTGCAGCATTACACTGTTGTTCGTACTGACCTTTCATGGGAATTACCAAAAGTTTCTTTTTCAGAAACAATGCTTCGGCGGGTGTTTCAAAGCCGGCATTACAGAATACGCCTTCGGCATCAATCATGCTTTGAGTAAAAGCAGCTTGGTTTACCGGCTGAAATTTAATATTCTGAAATGAATAGGGGTGCCTGGAGTGTTTCGAAAATACCTCCCATTTTATTTCCGGAAAATTGGAAAGGAAGGAAATAATTCTTAAGTCTTCGTAGGCCGGAAGATAAACTGTATAATGGCCTTTATTCTGAGGGATAGCCCTGCGAACATCGCGTCGAATAACAGGTGTAGATACTGTTGCTCCCAATTCTTTGAAATGAAAACCAAACGAAGGGCTTACAGGTGCGTAATATTTTAGAATTGCTTGTCCCAACAGGTCTGTATTTTCGGGTCGTGGTGCATGAGGATGCAAAATGGCTGATTGGTGGCTTATGCCGATACATTTTTTGTCTCGCAATTTACATGCCCAAGCCGAAACCGGCTCAAAATCAGAAATTACCAGGTCATAATCTTTAACCGGCAAATTTTTCACTTCCCGAAAAAACGTGGCCGTTGAATTAGAAGTAAAGGTTTTTCTAATATCAACTCCTCCTTTTTTCCCAAACACAAAGCCCATCCCTTTTAACCTGTATTTAACCGGCCAGGGAAGAGTTAAGTCACATTGGGTTCCACTTAAAAGCAAATCAACATCGGCATATTGCATCAATATGGGAACCACTTCCTGGGCTCTGGCCACATGGCCATTCCCGGTTCCTTGTATGGCATATAAAACTTTCATTCTTCAATTATTTAATTTCATATAAACCCTCACTGTCCATAATATTATGGCAACATCAGCTTCCAATCACTTCTTTATAAACTTTCATAAACAATGCCTTCGATGGTTTGGAGAAATATTCCTCAGCCGGCGATTCATCAACAATTTTATCGATTACGGGGTCCCAAAATTTTAGCGACCAATCATTGTTGGCGTACTCCAGCGCTGTGAAATTTTCAACCCAATCGCCCGAATTCAGGTATGTTACGGTTCCTTTTGCAGTTTTAATTTCTTTTTTCTCGGGACGGTGAATATGCCCGCAAATAGCATATTTATAACCTTTTCGTGCTGCCAGTTCCGCAACGGTTTGCTCAAAGGTTGAAATGGCTCTCTTACTTCCTTCTATACGTTGACGTACTTTTTTCGACAGACTGGTTCGTCGTTTCCCAAACCAACCCATGAAAGCATCAGCCATTTTATTCATAATGGTGAGTATGCCATATCCGTATGCACCTAACTTTGCAAGCCATTTAACACGGTGCATGACGCCATCGAAAACATCACCATGAAAAATCCACGTTTTTTGTCCATCAAGGGTTAAAACCACTTTATTTACAATGCTGAATGAGCCCAGGGTAATTCCTGCAAACCGTCGGAATACCTCATCGTGATTGCCAGCAACATAAAATATTTGGGTGCCTTCTTCCATCATTTTTATGAACTGACGCACCAGTTTCATATGGGAAGCCGGAAAGTAGTTACGGCTGAATTGCCAGGCATCAACAATATCACCGTTTAATACCAGTATTTCCGGATTGATGGTTTTTAGGTAGCTGGTAAGTTGATTGGCCTTACATGCGTAAGTGCCAAGATGCACATCGGATATAACTACTGCTTTGAGTTGACGCTTAATCGTTTTTCTTGAAATTTCCATGTATAACTTTATTTGTGGCTGTTTCGCATACATTGATACGAAACAAATATCACTGCAAGATTACACAGGAATTGCGACCAGATTATAAACTGAAGTATAAGGAAATATTAAATGATGCAGAAATGTAAATTATTTGTTAAGTCGTAAAATGCTGGTTGTAAATAAAAAAACCAAAAGGAAGCCCCTTTGGTTTTTTGCAGTTCTTAATATTGGATATGGTCAATTTAGATTGAACGAATTCGTCCTTATCCACACATGGGTTCAATAATGGAGTGGCGGTTACGCATCGACCATTGCCAATAGGTGTATAAATTGTGATTAAAACTTCGTGAAATACCTTCGGTTTGAACCAATTTGCTTCTACGGGCCACAACAAATGAACGATGGGGATGACAATCGCATTCGCCAATCATAAAATCAATGGCATTTTTAAACTGGTCGTTTAGCCCTTCAACATCGGTTTCGCAATACACAATTAGATTTATTTTGTTGAGCGAAACAACTGCAAACAGCTCTTCCACCGGAATGTCATTAACTTCGGTATCTGCATCAATGCCAATAACCAGGGTATTAATGTTTTTGTTACTGAGGATGGCGTTTCTTAGGTTTGTCCAACCATCTAAAAACCAATTGAACGACGTAAATATCAAACCGTGTTCATCAGCCTTGAACTCAAGATCTTGCAGGGTTTTACCATAGCCCGCCAATAAAACTTCATCATCGAGCGACACCACCGACGATAAAACTGTATCCAGTGCAAAGGCTTTATTTTTGTTGAAAAGCAAAGTCTCGAATCCGGTTTTGTAGAAAAGACCAGCATTGAATTCTCTTTTCGACCACATACGGATTACTTTGTTGTCCAGGCCGTCTTCATTAAGAATGGTTCTTAATGCAGTATCAATTTCAGGAATAGGGTGTCTCATAACGTGGCATTTCAAATGTCAAACAATAAAGACCTGGCTAAGTTTAAAACGGGACAGCGGTAACGCAACAAAAATACCTGTTAACAGACGGGATTATATCAACGCAGTATTATTAAAATGTTACCTTTCTATAAAAGCAGACAATTGAATGATAGAGAACACGTATGGCGTTAGAGAAAAAACTCTTTATTTTTTGACTAAAATGTTATATTCTTTGATTTATGCTGATTAGCCCGGTTATTTTGGGCTAACATCAAACAGGAACTAGACAGTAGTTTTTACCTTTGTTATAATCAATCATAATTAAACGCAACTTGTTAGTCGTAAGTTGTTAGCTCTTAGCGGCTGGGAGTTAGCTGTTGGCTCTTAGTTGCAAGGAACTTTGAACTTAAAACTTTTGCTGATTCCCGGGTTACGAAGCAATTATAATTCCAGTATCGGAATATCACTTTGTTCTAAATGCGCTACGCTTGAAACTCTGAGCTAAAAAACTTTCCGATAAATCGGAACTCCACGTTACTACGTCTACCTTCTATGTAGTTAAACTCAACTCATAATTGAATGCACTCATCTCCATAAATTGGTGCATCAGCTATCAATTCTTATCTTTACATCGAACCGAATATTTGTGTACAGATGAGTTTAAATTACGCCGATATCATTTTGCCGGTGCCACTTTTGAAGTTGTTCACCTACGAAATTCCAGGGAACTTAAAAGAATTGGTTTCTGTAGGGATGAGGGTGGTGGTTCCATTTGGCAAGAAGAAGCAATTATCGGGTGTTGTGTTTGAAATTCATCAAAACAAACCGGAGCATTACGATACCAAGCCGATTCTTTCGGTTTTAGACGATAAACCATTGGTTACCATGGAGCAGCTTCGTTTGTGGCAATGGATATCCACCTATTACCAATGTTCTTTAGGCGAAGTTTATAAGGCGGCGCTTCCCTCGGGTTTAAAACTGGAAAGCGAAACACGTTTTTTTTATAATCCGGAGTTTGTTGAATCGGAAACATTATCGGAAAAGGAATTGATGGTTCTCGATTTTTTTGCCCGGGAAAAGGAAGGAACCATTAATGAGGTTAATAAAGTTACAGAACTTAAAAACAGCCTGCCTATTGTTAAGAAACTTATTGAACAACAGGCTTTAATGGTTGATGAGCATTTAACCGAAAAATATAAACCAAAGGTTGACAATTTTATTAGCCTACATCCCCAACGACGAACCGAAAATGCCTTAAAACAAATATTTGACCAGCTTGAAAAAGCGCCTAAGCAACTGCACCTTTTTATGCAGTTTATTCAGAAAAACGGAGGAGTTTCCAAATGTATGTCGGGGAGCAATTTGCTTAGGAAGGAATTGCTCGATGAAGTTGAGAACGGCACGGCTGCCCTATCTGAATTGATTAAAAAAGAGATTCTTATACAGGAATCGCAAAAAGTTGACCGGCTTGATTTTTCTCAAATTACCGGTGCTGATAAAAAACCACTATCTGTCGAGCAAACAATAGCATATTTAGATATTAAGAAAGGGTTTGAGGTGGGAAAACCGGTTTTGTTTCATGGCGTTACCAGCAGCGGGAAAACCGAGATATACATTCATTTAATTGATGAAACTCTTAAAGCAGGCAAACAGGCACTTTATCTGCTGCCCGAAATTGCCTTAACCACGCAGATTACCAATCGGTTAAAAGTCCACTTCGGAAACAAGTTGGGTATTTATCACTCCAAGTTTAATGATGCTGAAAGAGTTGAGGTGTGGAACGATTTGTTACAAAACAATAATTATCAGGTTATTATAGGTGTTCGTTCGGCCATATTTTTACCGTTTTCAAATCTGGGACTGGTAATTATTGACGAGGAGCATGAACATTCCTTTAAGCAATACGACCCGGCACCCCGGTATCACGCCAGAGATGTGGCACTGGTATTGGCAAAAAGCTTTAATGCCCCTGTTTTATTAGGCACAGCAACGCCTTCCATCGAAAGTTATTATAACGCCACCACGGGGAAATATCACCTTACGGAGTTGAATACTCGTTTTGAAGGTATTCAGCTTCCCGAAATATTGGTGGTTAATACACGCGATGCTCACAGGAGAAAAACCATGATGTCTCATTTTTCTCCCGATTTAATAGAATTAATAAGGACCGCATTGAGCAATAGAGAGCAGGTTATTTTGTTTCAAAACCGACGTGGCTTCGCGCCTTACCTTGAGTGTGCCAAATGTGCCTGGATTCCCAGCTGCCCACATTGCGATGTAAGCATGACATACCATAAAAACATTAGCCAGCTGGTTTGTCATTATTGTGGTCATTCGGCAGCGGTTTATTCAACCTGCCAGACTTGTGGTAATCCATCGTTGTTTACCAAAGGGTTTGGCACGCAAAAGATTGAAGAAGAGATTTCAGCCATTTTCCCCGAGGCAAGGGTAGCGCGGATGGATTATGATACCACCCGCTCAAAATCGGGATACGATAAAATTATTCATGCCTTTGAAGACGGAAAACTTGATATTTTAGTAGGCACTCAGATGGTTACCAAGGGGCTGGATTTCGACAGGGTGAGTTTAGTTGGCATTCTAAATGCCGACCAGATGCTTAACAATCCCGATTTCAGAGCATTTGAAAGAAGTTTTCAGATGATGGCCCAGGTGAGTGGTCGCGCCGGCCGAAAAAACAGACGGGGTAAAGTTGTGCTTCAAACATCCAATCCTGAGCATCCGGTTATTAATCAGGTTAAAGTGAATGATTACCGTTCGTTTTTTAACCAGCAAATTGCAGAAAGAGAACAGTTTAAATACCCGCCTTTTTACCGGCTTGTTTTTCTTACCGTTAAATATAAGAATCAGAACACTACCAATCGTGCAGCTTTTGAGTTGGCGCAGAAACTAAGAGCTGTTTTCGGAAACCGTGTAATTGGGCCGCAACCTCCACCTATTACCAAAATTGCTGATTACCATCTACAGCGTATTCTGATTAAGCTGGAGCGACAATCGTCGGCAGCCAAGGCCAAAATGCTAATTCAGGATTGCATCAACCATGTATTAAGTCAGGATGCCTGGCGCTATGTTTCAATTGTTGCCGATGTTGACCCGTATTGATTCCTGAATTAATAATCCTATAGAATTCATTTCTAAATTCTATTAACACTAACGGTTTGCAATATAACCAGTGGCGGAATGCGGGCGACATCACTGTCAACCGTTACAAAACTTTGAGCGGGGCAGACGCTTTCAAGCTACCACAGCGCCCGACATTGGTTATATTGCTTGTTAGCCCCCGTAGTGTGTGTCCTGCGATGAATCAGGGCACTTTCAAATATAGAAAACTTTCTGTTAATCAGGAAGAACGTTCTTTGAAATTGATTCATCATAACTTTAAATGAGATGAGAGGGGTTCAGATAATACATTCTGAGCTGGTCTCT
>CALEUX010000088.1 GCA_937920475.1 uncultured Marinilabiliaceae bacterium | reverse complement strand
TTCCTCCAAATAAGGGAATCTTCGAAGGTAATAAGATTAAATTCTAAGTTTTTCTCAGAACTCCATTGTAAATTCTCGTGACGAATCAATGAAGTAATGTGAGAATCATGTAACACATCACCATAACTGTGTAATGCTTCCCTTAACTAAAAGGTTTACTTTTAACTATATAATAATAAGGCTTTAAAGTCCTATTATCAAAAAGGGAATAAGCATGGTCGTTACAACCACAATTGAATTTTCACATGCAACCCTGTTTGGCAAACTAGCTACCCCGATAAAACCGGGGAAGGCAATCCAATCATAATTTAAAATTATTAACAGATGAAAAAAATTTTATTATTAGTTGCAATGGTTTTTACCACTGGAATTTTGGTCAGTCAAAGTCCTTTACCACTAGGCAAAAGTCAATTGAATGTAGGTGTTGGGTTTTCAGAGTGGGGTGTACCATTTTACCTGGGATTAGATTATAGCGTACACAAAGACATTACCATAGGTGGTGAATTATCAATTCGCACATACAATGAAAATTGGCATAGTGCCAAATATCGTCATAATATCATTGGTATCTCAGGTAATGCCAATTATCACTTTAATACTATACTCGAAATTCCTAAAGTTTGGGATTTTTACGCAGGTCTTAATCTGGGGTTCTATGTTTGGTCGTCGCCCAATGCTTATGATGGTAATAATAATTCTGGTTTGGGATTAGGCACTCAGGTGGGAGGTCGTTATTATTTTAGCGACAGAATAGGCATCAATCTTGAATTAGGCGGAGGCAATGCGTTCTCAGGAGGAAAATTTGGGTTGACAATTAAATTATAGTTTATTCAGATTGACCTGTATTCATGAGATTTTGAAAGTTTTTCATGATTAAAAACCGAATAAAAAAGGTTGCAGTAATTGTGGCCCATCCCGATGATGAAACTCTTTGGGTGGGGGGCACAATACTTAGTCACCCATCATGGAATTGCTTTGTTCTCTCACTTTGCCGGGGTAACGATAAAGACCGGGCTCCCAAGTTCTTCCATGCACTTGAAGCGCTAAAAGCAGATGGATGCATGACTGATTTGAACGATGGGCCGGAGCAGACGCCACTTGATGGGAAAGTCGTAGAACATGCAATTCTGAAAGCATTGCCGTCGCACTTTTTTGATTTAATTATAACCCACAATTCCAGAGGAGAGTATACCCGGCACATCAGGCATGAAGAAGTTGGTAAAGCCGTTATTAACTTGTGGTGTAAAAGAAAAATTTCTGCCACAGAACTTTTAATATTTGCTTACGAAGATGGTAATAAGAAATACCTTCCCAAGCCAATAGATTCAGCCAATATCTTTATTAAACTTACCCACAGGATTTGGCTTCGAAAGTACAAAATCATTACGGTGATTTATGGATTTGACACCGAAAGTTTTGAAGCTAAAACAACACCGGTTGTCGAAGCTTTTTGGCGATTCACAAGCACAAACCAAGCCCAGGAATGGATGGAAAAATATTAACCTATAAATCTGTTTAAAATGAAGGTACTGGTATTATACGACTATCCGCCATCTCCGGGAGGGCTGGCAACGCAGGGCGATCTTCTATACAAAGGGTTACTTGAAATGGGTATAGATGCTCATGCCGTTCATTTTGAATCAGCACAAGAAAAGGAATGGTATTACCGTTGGTTTGAGCCGGATATTGTAGTAGGCGTTGGTTATTGGGGCCACACACCACAATTGGTGCTTCACTCGCTTCGTTATGGCGCTCAACCGGTTCCCTGGCTTGTAGCCGATGGTTTTATTGCCAATTACCAGGAAGTACTTAATGCGCTGCCGCTTATACTTGTTACATCCAATTGGGTAAAGGAAATGTATGTTCGCGATGGAATTGACGGCAGCAAAATTGAAGTATTGCCGGTTGGTTGTAATACCGATTCGTTCATTCCCTTTGATAAAAACGACCAGAAAATTATGGCGGTACGTGAGTCATTAGGAATATCGCACGATCAGATAATGATACTCACTGTTGGCGGTGATGCGGCCTCAAAGGGGGCTCAGGAAGTGATGCAGGCTCTTGCGCTTATTGATAGTAAGGCTCCCGACTGGAAATATGTTTGTAAGGTTTGGCCACAACCACGAACCAAGCTGCAGAATTTGGCCGATTTAGAATTGGCTTCTCAATTGGGAATTCAGAAAAATGTGACCTATGCTACCAATACTATTTCACGCAATTTCATGCCTTATTTAATTGGGGCATGTGATATTTATGCGGCTCCCTCGCGGCTCGAAGGGTTTGGAATGCCGCAAGTTGAAGCAGGAGCCTGCGAAAAACCGGTAATTGGAATTAAAGCCATGGGTATGCTCGATACGCTTATTCATGGAAAAACGGCCTTATTGGCTAAGGTAGCTCAAAAAATCGTGGTGAATCAGGTTGTTCTGGGAGAAGAATCAGGGTTTAAAAGCCAGCACAAGATTGAATTTAGTGAGCCAAGAACCGTAGATTACCGTGCTAGTGTTAATGATATTGCCAAACATCTGTTGAATTTAATGACCGATGCCGGGTTACGTCAGGAAATGGGCAAGGCCGCAAGAGAACACGTTGTTCAACACTTTGATTACCGCGTTGTGGCAAAGCGATTTGTGAAAATAATACAAGATAAATTTGGAATAATATAAAATGCTACAGCAAGATAAACATCAAACAATTGAAGAAGCGAAAAAAGCCGCCATTGAAGTTTTGCTTCATAATGCAGTAGGGCCTTTTCAGGGACTGCCCCGCACTGCTGGTTGGGGTTACCCCGAGCCATACACTCGCGATTTAATGATTTCCATTTTAGGAGTAGCAGTTTCCGATAACCCGCTGTTATTGTGTAGTATACGGAAAGTGTTGGAAAAACTGGCCAATAATCAAACCGAAAGAGGCCATATACCTTCTCTGGTACATGATAAAAATGAAACTGGGGCCAGCGATACTACCCCTTTATTTTTATTCGGAATAGGCATTATCAGGAATATAACTGGAGACGCTTTTTATTTAACGGATGCTGCCCAAAAGGCATTGAACTGGATGGCTTATCAGAGTCCAACCGGTCGACAGCTAATTGCTCAGCAACCAACCAGCGACTGGCGAGATGAACAATGGGTTTACGGTTATGGGTTATATGTTAATGCCTTGTATTATATATCGCTCCGAATGTTTGGGCTTCATGAAAGAGCAAATTTACTGAGGTCTGAAATTAAGCAGTTTGCGAAAAATAGTGATATAAACCAGGAGTATGCATTCGAAGGTTTTACACTTAAAATTAAACCATATTTTGCTTTATGGTCATACAAGCATTATTACAGCGATCGTTTCGACTTGTTGGGTAACAGTCTTGCAATAATTTCAGGCTTGGCATCGTCATCCAAAGCCGATGAAATCATTAACTGGGTAGAAGACGAATGTGATAATATGAGAAGAAGAGATGAGCTGTCTGCTAACCTGCCTCCAAATTTCTTCCCCTTCATTAAACCCGGTGATTCAGACTGGATCACTCGAAACGAAATATATAACAAACCGGGAGATTATCACAATGGAGGAGTGTGGCCATTTATTTGTGGATTTTATATTGCGGCTCTGGTTGCTGCCAAAAGGTATAAACTGGCTGAAGAAAAGTTACTTGCTCTTACTGAATTAATTAGAACTCCCATCAGCAAAAGCCTGGAATTTGGATTTAACGAATGGTATAAAGCACAGAATGGCAAGCCTATGGGCCAGGATTGGCAAACCTGGTCGGCTGCAATGTATCTGTATGCTGCAAAATGTGTAGAAGAAAAAAGCACGCTCTTTTTCAGTGAAAACAAATAATGGATTCGCTTTAAATGATTAAAGGTGAGGTGTTTTTAGATTATTTTTTAAGAAGAATCATCTGTGAAATCGTTTTAATAAAATTTATATAGTTCTAAAGTGTTTTCCTGCAAAGCCACTGGGAATAAACAGGATTTATCAGAGAGAATCCAAAGCTGTATTTGCATTATTAATGTTGGATGTAGCTATACATGAGAAATGTATAACAATTTGTCGGGATAATGTAATGCTTCATGAGATTAAGAGACCGACCTTTATTTGTATAAATTACTTCAAATTAAAATATCTGAAAATGAATAAAAAAGAAATAACTGGTAAGTGGACCGAGTTAAAAGGTAAGCTTAAAAAGGAATTTGCAGTGTTAACCGACAATGACCTGATGTATGAAGAAGGCAAAAGGGATGTTATGCTGGGACGAATTCAGAAAAAACTTGGAAAGACCGAAGAGGAATTTAAGAAAATAATGGAGGCATTATAGCTGTCCTTTTTTCTTTCATAAAGTGTTTTTATGAATATGTAAAGTTGGTTCAAAATCCTGAAAAATTGCATACGCTAAATGAAAGGGTTGAATCAGAAACAAATCATTAAGATATCTATACACCTCTATGTTTTTTTAGAAAATATTGATGTTATAAAGCTTAGTTTGTAAAATAATCGATTTATATAAAGAAGGTAGGTAATAATTTATTGCTTTTGGCAGAATTTCAATTTGTGATAAGCAGGTTAGCATCATTTAAATTTAAATTATTCCCGAATGAAAAACGAAATGCTTATAAAAACTGCAAATGCATTAATTGAAAACAATAAGGGCATTCTGGCAATGGATGAAAGTGCTCCAACCATTCAAAAACGTTTTGCTCAGTATGGTATTGCTCAAAACGAAGAAACACGACGTGCCTATCGTGAACTAATTATAACCACCAAGGGGCTTAACAAGTTTATCAGTGGGGTAATTCTTTTCGATGAAACCATTCGTCAGCAAAAAAAGGATGGGACCTCATTTGTAAAAGTAATTACTGATGCTGGCATTATTCCAGGCATTAAGGTGGATATGGGGGCAAAATCTATGGCTGGGCATTCTGGCGAAAAAATAACTGAAGGGCTTGATGGACTGCACAATCGGCTCGAAGAATACCAAAAACTTGGAGCTCGTTTTGCTAAGTGGCGTGCTGTCATTACCATTGGGAATGGTATTCCCAGTAGGGGCTGTATTGATGCCAATGCGCATGTGTTGGCGCGTTATGCTTCATTATGTCAGGATTTAGGTATTCTACCCATTGTAGAGCCTGAAGTTATTATGGACGGGAATCACACCATAGAGATGTGCAGCGAGGTAACTGAAGAGGTTCAGAGAGCTGTTTTTCGCCATCTCTATGTACAGGGAGTAATGCTTGAAGGAATGCTCCTGAAGCCCAACATGATAGTCTCAGGATTAAATTGCACAACTCAACCATCAGTTGACGAAGTGGCTGATGCCACAGTTCAATGTCTCAAACGGTCTGTACCGGCAGCAGTTCCAGGAATTATGTTCTTGTCAGGCGGCCAGTCAAATGAACTGGCTTCCGCACGTTTAAATGCCATGAATAACCGATATAAAGGAGAATTGCCCTGGGGGTTGTCATTCTCATATGGACGGGCCATTCAACAACCTGCATTGGAGATTTGGCATGGTGATGATGCTAATTACGAATTAGCCCAGAAATTGTTGTATCACCGTTCCATGTGCAACCATGCTGCCCGCTGCGGTAATTACAATGCTTCTATGGAAACGATTTAATTTAATTGTTATAGCACCTACTCTGGTGGTACGGTTCAAACTATTTGAAGTGTGATTGTTGCAATATTAAAAAATAATTGTGTAACGCTTTTCCACATAAACAACATCATCTTTACATCGATTATAGTTTCCGTTCATTATTGACGTGAAACACCCTCCAGTTACTCCCTAAATTAAATAGGGAGTAACAAAGGGATGTAGGGAGTAACAAAAATAAAAGGGAAAAATGAAACGAGCATGATTCGTTAAACACAAACACGGATGAAAGTTCATTATGCGAGTTCCGTCCGGCTAAATTTTTAAAATTAATTACGGATGAAAAAAACTATTTATTACGCCGCATCACTGGTCATGATAATGAGCATAATGTTTATATCATGTGTTTCCAATAAAAAATTTATGGAATCAGAAGCCAGAGTCTCAAGTCTTCAAAAAGACAGTGTAAAGTCGCTTAAAAGTTTGAATGATTGTAAATTGAATGTAAACAACCTTAATACTGAGAAAAGGTCGTTGCAATCTGAGTACGAGATGGTTCAAAAAGACTTGAAGGTGCTTTCTACAACATCTAAACTAACCATTGCCGATCAGGCGGCCAGGCTGAGGAATTTGCAGGGCATTATTCAATCGCAAAAAGATGTGATGAGCAACCTTAGAAATTCAATTGCCGATGCACTGGTAAAATACAAAGCCGATGAGTTGTCAGTTTATATTAAAGATGGAAATGTTTATGTATCGCTCGAAGAGAAATTACTGTTTAAGTCGGGAAGCGCTGTTGTTGATCCTAAAGGAAAAGAGGCTTTAAAATCTTTGGCTCAGGTACTAAATGGAACCCCTGATGTAATGGTTATGATAGAAGGGCATACAGATAATATCCCTATTAAAACATCTCAGTATAAAGACAATTGGGATTTAAGCACTGCCAGAGCAACCTCAATAGTACGATTGTTAACAAGTGAATATGCTTTTGATTCAAAGCGTATTACTTCATCAGGGAAAAGCCAGTTTCACCCGGTTCAGACTAATGAAACACTTGCCGGACGGGCAGGTAACCGCAGAACAGAAATTATACTTTCACCAGATATGAAAGAGCTTTATAAAGTATTGTATCAGGAATAAAATGATGACTTATTATTTTGTGTAGCTTTTGTTAGTTAGGTTTTGGGTTTGATTGTTTTACTGATGGCCAGATTGTTGATTAATGCTATTAATAATTTGGTTGTCAGTAATTCAATTTTGTATTATTCACGTTTTATTTATTGTTTCTGTAAATCAAGTTGCTAAATGGTTTTGGCTGCTTAAAATATAGTTATTCAATTCCTGATTATTTAAAAATACATTTAAAACGATTGATGATTCATAAAACCAATAAAATTTGGCGATTACTAAAAACCACTTTTATAAACTGGTTCAATCGCGACCCCTTTAGGGAGGGTGCCATTATTGCCTATTATTCAATTTTTGCATTGCCCGGTTTATTGGTTGTTATAATAACTATAGCAGGTTCTTTTTTTGGAGCCGATGTGGTTAGTGGCCACTTGCATAACCAGATAACCGAAGCAATGGGCCGCGAAACGGCTGATCAGGTACAAGGACTGTTGGTTATGGCGTTAAAAAGCAAGGATTCAATGATGGCAACCATAGTTGGTTTGGCTACAATTCTAATAGGAGCAACCGCTGTATTTGCTCAACTTCAGCAATCGCTGAATACCATTTGGGAAGTAAAGGCATCACCTTCAAAGTCAGGAATATGGACTTTTATTAAAGTCAGATTGTTTTCTTTCGGGTTAATCATTTCTATCGCTTTTTTACTACTCATCTCACTTGTTTTGTCATCATTAATATCATCATTAGGTTTATGGATTGAGCAATTTTGGTCACAATCATCGTGGGTGTTATTTGAAACTCTTAATTTGTTTTTATCGCTGGGCATCATTGCTTTATTGTTTGCGGTAATGTTCAAAATTTTACCCGATGCTAAAGTAAAATGGCGATCGGTTTGGATCGGAGGATTTCTTACTTCATTGTTGTTTGTGATTGGCAAAACCGCTCTGGGGTTATATTTTGGAAAGGCAAATCCTGGTTCGGGTTATGGTGTTGCCGGGTCGGTTATACTCATTTTATTATGGGCTTCCTATTCATCCATGATTGTTTATTTGGGCGCTGAGTTTACCAAGGTTTACTCCGATTACTATTTTGGAGAAGTGGCACCCTCTGAAACTGCCATTACGAATGTATAAATGGCAGTATTTATAAGCATCATTAACGGAATATTGTAACATATTCCCATTACAATGTAACACATTGGAGATCAAAAGTTACGATTTTTATTTAACGACTCATTGTAACCATAGTGGATGAAAAAAATAATTCCCATAGCTAAAGTAAGAGGTTACGCCACGAATAAAACCATACGGCTTAGCGATAAAACCATTGAAAAATCTCAGCTGGCAAGCATTTTTTTTCTGGATGTTGGTAATATGGCACTATTTATTGCAAGAATTTTCAGAGAAACATTTTCTCGCAATTTTGAATTTAAGGAGTTTTTGCGTCAGTGTTATGAAATTGGCAATAAGTCGTTGCCACTAATTGCCGTAACAGGTGCCATTATGGGGGTGGTTTTAACCATTCAGTCGCGGCCTGCTCTGGCTTCATTTGGTGCGGTAACCATGTTGCCGGGTATGGTGGCCGTGTCCATTGTTCGTGAAATTGGCCCTGTAATTACCGCCTTAATTTGTGCAGGCAAGGTGGGGTCAGGCATGGGTGCAGAACTGGGATCTATGAAAGTATCGGAACAAATTGATGCTATGGAAGTGTCTGCTACCAGTCCGTTTAAGTTTTTGGTGGTAACACGAGTTTTGGCGGCAACACTCATGTTGCCAATTCTGGTAATTTTTGCCGATGGTTTCGGAATATTCGGGAGTTGGATAGGCGTAAATATAAAAGGTGATGTAAATCTTGTTTTATTCACTTCTCAGGCTTTCGGATCCATCGATTTTATGGATTTTATCCCGGCGCTTGTGAAATCCTACTTTTTTGGAGCTGTTATAGGGATTGTAGGATGTTATAAAGGTTACAATGCCGGAAAAGGAACCGAAAGTGTTGGTAAAGCTGCCAATTCAGCAGTGGTTTTGGCATCGCTCATGGTCATTATTGTTGATTTAATTGCTGTTCAAATAACCGATATGTTGGCATGAAAAAAGGGGAACCAGATACAATTGTGAACGATTCAGTTGGAAATTCATCGCAGGAGCCAATGATTAACATTGAGAATCTGAACGTAGCCTTTGGGCCTCTGCAAGTTTTAAAAGGTCTTTCTTTGAAGCTATATAAGGAAGAAAATCTTGTGGTTCTTGGCAAATCTGGATCCGGGAAATCTGTTCTCATTAAATGTATTGTTCAGCTACTAAAACCCGATAGCGGCACAATAGAAGTACTGGGCAGTAATGTGGGTTCATTAAACAGAAAAGAATTGGGAGAATTGAGAAAAAAAATCGGATTTCTTTTTCAGAGTGGTGCATTATATGATTCCATGACGGTACGCGAAAACCTTGAATTTCCATTAGTTCGCATAAGGAGAAAAATGAGCAAAAAGGAAGTTGATGATAAAATAAAAGAAGCACTCGAAAATGTTGGTCTGGCTGATGCTTTAAACAAAATGCCATCTGAATTATCGGGGGGTATGCGTAAACGAATCAGTTTAGCCCGAACGCTTGTTGTTGATCCGTTAATTATGTTGTATGATGAACCCACCACGGGACTCGACCCGGTTACATCGGATGAAATCAGCGAACTGATAAATCTGGTTCAGAAAAAATACAAAACATCATCAATTATTATTACCCACGACATTGAATGTGCCCGAAATACAGCTAATCGCATTCTAATGCTCCACGATGGAGAAGTTCATACAGAAGGAACCATTGAGAATTTTGAAAAATCCAATGATTCCCTTATTAAATCTTTCTTTAAATAATGGTCATGGATACGAAATCTCAAAAAATTAAAGTTCGGTTAGGGCTGTTTATTGCAGGAGGATTTATACTGTTTGCTTTTGCTATATTCCTGATTGGAAAACAAAAAAATCTATTTAATCCTATTATTAAACTAACAACCAATTTCTATAACGTTGGAGGTTTACAAGTTGGTAATAATATCCGTTTTTCTGGTATTAATGTGG
>CALEUX010000087.1 GCA_937920475.1 uncultured Marinilabiliaceae bacterium | reverse complement strand
TTGATATCATTATAATCTCTTATGGTATCAAAGAACTATCGTTTCTCTGAGGCGGAAAGTAAGCCGCAAGAAAATAAAACCTTCTGGATTCCTCATGAATTAGAGCATTTAATCATTTCCAAAATTTTTTACCGGACACCATGAAACCTAATGCTTTATTGTAAATCCTTTAACGCTTTTAATAGGATAAAATTGCCTATCATAAAAAATGGAATACTGAGCAAGGATGCTACTTCTTGTATAACAAATTATTTGCCAAATTGGAGATATCAAAAAAGGGAGCTTTCTCCGAAGAAAAAGTCTCCCTCCCGACCATTGAAGGAATGGTTTGTTTGTTTTTGGGTTATGCTATTTATTTATAGTAAATACAATGTATTCCCATGGCTGTAAAATCTGACCTTCAACAGGGAAGGTAATTTCACGGTTGGTGAAATATTCGGCATAGCTATCAGATGGTAATCCGGGATTGGCCACCAATGGAGCCGATTGACCAGAGAGGTTAAAAAATGCAACAACTACGTTGCCGTCTTTTTCTCTGGTAAAACCCAAAATTTGTTCAGGGGCACTGGTTTCAAGGATTTTCATTTTGCCACCAGCCAATCCATTCCAAAGAGCACGATTCTCTTTTTTCAATTGAATTAACGATTGGTAAAATGCTGTCATAGAAAGGTAGACCCATTCTACTTTATCTTTTTCAAAAAACTCAAGTCTTTTATTTAGAGCTGCTTCCTGACCAGTGTAGATAAGCGGCATACCTTCAATTAAAAAAGTTAGTGCTGCAAAGGTTTTCACTGCTGGTCCCATGCGCTCATATTCAGTTCCGTTCCAGCTGTTCTCGTCGTGGTTAGATGTAAAATGCATAGGATAACTGCCCACGGGATACAATGTATCCGCTTTTTCGAAATAGGCTTTTACATCGGTGGCATTTAGTTCTCCTTTGGCAATGCTGTTCATTACATGGTGAAACGACCATCCGTAGTTTGAATTAAACGCGTTGTTCAACAGGGCTTTAACGTCTTCATCTTCGGCCAGCATATAAACCGGTTTTATTTTATCAAGCGATAATCTGGCATTTTCCCAAAAATCAACGGGCACCATCCCTGCAACATCACATCGATACCCATCAATATTGGCTTCTTTTACCCAAAACTCAAGCGCATCAATCATAGCGGTGCGCATTTCCATGTTGTTATAGTCAAGCTGAACCACATCAGTCCAGTCGTAAGGTGCAAACATATTCCCAACCGAATCTTTGGCATACCATGTTGGGTTGTTGATTACCCAACTGTTGTCCCATGCTGTATGGTTGGCAACCCAATCGAGTATCACTTTCATACCAAGTTCATGAGCTTTATCCACCAAAGCTTTAAAGTCTTCAAAAGTGCCAAATTCGGGATTCACTGCTTTGTAGTCTTTAATTGAGTAGTACGAGCCCAGAGTTCCTTTTCGGTTTAGTTCGCCAATTGGGTGAATAGGCATCAGCCAAAGAATATCAACTCCAAGTTCTTTCAATCTTGGCAGATGCTCGGCAAAAGCATTAAAAGTACCTTCTTCGGTAAATTGGCGAACATTCACCTCGTAAATTACAGCATTATTGCTCCATTCGGGTACAGGCGTATTGCTGGTAGCCAGCGATGAAACCTGTTGCGTTGGTTGTTTGCCTGAATGACAGGAGGATGCGAAAATTGCTAAGGCTAATAGCCAAAAGGATAATGTTTTAACTTGCATTGTATGGTAGTTTTTATTGAATGATAATATTTACCTGCTCTCCATCCCAGTTGAATGGGAGTGAAAGCGTTCCGGTTTGCTTATTATAACTAAAACTCTGCTTTTTCTTTTTAATAGTGACTTTTTTAGGTTTCTGGTTCAGATTCTGTACCTCAAGAATGATGTGGCGGTTACCACCTGTTTTGGTTTCATCGACTCTACCTTCTCTGGAAAAGTTAATGGTTAAACGTGAACCGGCAAAGTCGGAGTTGAACTTTAATAATTCAAATTTCCCATTATTTAAGGATTTGGCATCTTTTCCGTCGTCGTGAAACATAATGCCACTGGCTTTGGCTACATTCTGATGATGGTAGTACCTTACATAAAGGGTATCTGTGGTGTAATAATCGGTTGATGAAATACTACTTACCATTGGAATAAAACTTCCGGACTTTACAAATACAGGTATGTCTGAAAAAGATGTAGGTACCTGTTGCCATTTTTTTCCTGTGTAAGTCTGATTGGTGAAGAAATGAAACCAATCGCCATCGGGCAGCCAAACCTTTCGCTCAGTAATTTCTGATTCCAGAATAGGAGCTACTAAAAAGTTATCCCCCCAATAATAAGTATCGAAAATATCAACCAAATTTTCATCGTCGGGATGCTCGTACATTAACGGACGGGCAAGAGGAATGCCAGAAGTTGTTTGTTGCCACGCCATTGTATAAAGATAAGGCAGTAAACGGTAACGGAGTTTAATAAAATCGCGAATTACAGATTGCGTCTGCTCGCTGTAATAAATGGGCTCGCTGGGATGTGTTTCTCCATGTGGCCTATAAACCGGATTAAAAACACCAAACTGCAACCAGCGTGTAAAAAGCTCATCGTCCATTTCGCCTGCGGCAAAACCACCTAAGTCGCTGTGCATGTATGGAATACCGCATAGAGACATACCCAGCATAATGGGCAACTGGGCTTTAAAGCCATCCCACGAACGCGAAACATCGCCCGACCAGGGAAACACTGAGTAACGCTGACTTCCGGCATAACCAGCACGGTTTAGAAAAAGCAGGCGATCGCTGGGGTAGTGTTCAGCATAGGCATCGCTCAGCATTTTACTCCAATAATGGCCGTAAATATTGTGCAACTGATCTGATGAGCCTTTGGTATAATAAATTCCGGACGGGTGTTTTTCAGGTTCGCCCAAATCGCCCCACCAACCGGCAACGCCTTGCTCTTTTAATGGCACATGTTTCTGCCAAAACCAATTGGTTGCTTTGGGATTAAAAACATCAATAAGAGACGCCGGGCCAAACCAAAATTCATCGATAACAAAAGATTCGCCCTGTTTGGTTTTACCAAACAAGCCTTGTTTATCGGCTTTGGAATAATTGTCCGAATTGGTAAGAAAAAAGGGCTCGGTAATCAAAATGGTTTTAACTCCCTTTTGCTTTAGGTGGTTAATCATTTTTTCAGGCTCGGGCCAGTTCTCCTGTTCCCAGGTGAGGTTGCCCATTCTGAAATCGCCTAAACCTTTGCCAAACCAATAAAGGTCGATAATAATGGCATCGAGCGGGTAGCCGGCCATAAGCATTGAGTCGGCAACATTTATGGTTTGGGTTTGCGATTTGTAGCCAAACTTGCTCTGTAAGTTCCCCAAGGCCCAAATTGGGGGTAGAGGCTGTGTACCTGTTAACTGGGTGTATTCTTGTAGCAACGATTTATAGTCGTTTCCGGATATAAACCACATTGAGAAATTCTTTTCGGCCGAATGCAACCGGAAAACGTTGGCATTGGTATGGCCAATGTCAGCAGTAGCTCTTTGTGGGGCATCATAAAAAACTAAGAATTTTCGGGTAGAAATAAAAACAGGCACCGAATAGTTCAGATTCTCCTCGCCCCAGGTATAACCCCAATGCGGCTCGTTTTCGAGTTTTAACTTATAACCACGGCGGTTCATTGGAATTGCCCTGGCACCTCCACCGGTAATTTTCTCTTTTGGTTCTAGATGAATGGACAAACCAGTTCCTTCATCGGTTATAAAGGGGCCCGATAGGGTTACCGTTTCCTTGTGGTTATTGCCAGTACGAAATGTCAGGATGAATGGATTTTTCTGAACTGTTACGGTTGAGGTACCCAAGCGTAAATTGATGTGTTCATCCAAATCGACTACCAGTAACTGGCCTGATACCGGTTTAGTTATAACGGCATCGCTTGGAACGGAAAAAACAGAATCGGGCGAAAACGCAACCTGAAAGGTATTGGCAGTCCATGTGGTGAGCTTTACATACCCTTCGTTGGTTTTGAGCGTGATAAAATCGTTGGACTGCTTATAATCAATTAAATAACATTGTTTGCCCTCGCCGGGTGGCAACCCTGCAAGGGTTACCACCGGTAAGAGGACGGTAAGGATTAGATTAAAAAACCTGGATTTAAACATGGGGATTTAGAGATTTATCTTAGTTCGATTATAAGTGCTGATTTTGCTGGGATTTTTAATGTGCTTAGGTTACTGATTCTTTGACCGGTTGTTACTTCAACCCCTTTGCTGTATTTCGACAGTATTTCTGAGAACCGGCTGGTATTGACTTCACGCTCTTGTTCATCGTTGTTATTGAGCAAAATCATAACGGCCTCATCATCAAAATAGCGGAAATAAACATAAACTTCGTTTTGGGGAATAAAATGAAGCGTTTTTCCATATTGGAGCACGTCACTGTTTTTTCTGTAATTCAATACCTTTTTCAGATAATTGAACACTTCGCTCTGATCGCTGGTGCGTCCTTCTGCGGTAAAGGCGTTGATGGCATCGCCCGGCCATCCGCCCGGATAATCTTTACGAATGGCGGCATGGCTTTCGTACCCGTTGCCATCCATCAATATTTCACTGCCATAATACCACTGAGGGATACCTCTAACTGTGCATAGAAAAGCGATGGCCAGTTTCATTTTATTAACATCGTTGTTATAGAAATGGAACATACGGCCAAGGTCGTGATTCTCGGCAAATACAACTAAATCCATAGGATAGCGGTACAGATGGTCATCTGCCAATACATCGTAAAGGCGCATCAATCCGCTGCTCCAGCCTTCCCCTTCGTTAAATGCCTGGGACATGGCTTCAGCCAAAGGAAAGTCCATCAAGCTTTTAAGGTACGAATTGTAACCATCTTTATTTGGGAAATCTTTTTGCCAGTATGCCAGTTTGGCCGGATTTGAAATCCACGATTCACCAACGATATTGAATTTAGGATATTCTTTCATGATGCGTTTTACCCAAACGGCCATGGCATCTTTATCGGGGTAAGGATACGTGTCCATGCGGATGCCTTGCAACCCGGAGTATTCAATCCACCAAATGCTGTTTTGGATGAGGTAATTCAATACCAATTCGTTTTGAAGATTCATGTCGGGCATGGTGGTATCAAACCAACCACGGGTAGTCAATTCAAAATCGGCTTTAGATGCATACGGATCAGAAACGGTGCTTAATCGGTAGTTCGAACGTGTAAATTCGGGGAACTGATTAATCCAATCGTGTGTTGGTAAATCTTTCATCCACCAATGTTCGCTGCCGCAATGGTTAAACACCATGTCCATAATCATTTTTATGCCCCGCGACCGGCATGCATCCACCAGTTCTTTAAATTCCTGATTGGTTCCCAACCTGCGGTCGATACGGTAAAAATCGGTAATGGCATAGCCATGATAAGATGCTTGTGGTTGGTCGTTTTCCTGAACCGGGTTGAGCCAAATTGATGTGAAACCCAAATCTTTAATAAAGTCAATGTTTTTCCGGATGCCTTCCAAATCGCCTCCATGACGTCCGTAAGGCTCACTTCGGTTAGGTTTTTCCTTCATACCGGGAATCATGTCATTTTCAGGCTTTCCATTGGCAAACCTGTCGGGCATGATGAGGTATATGGCATCGCTTTGGTTAAACCCATCTCTTTCGGCCGAACCTTGCGTGCGCTCCAGCAATTCAAAGATTGCAGTAGTTCTAACTTTACCCGATTGTTTAAATGCAATCTGAATTTGCCCGGGTTGAGCCTTTTTATCAATTTCAAGGTCGATAAAAAGGTAGTTGGGGTTGTCGACCGAAATTACACGTCGGATGGCAACACCAGGGTATTTCAATTCGGGGCGGGTAGTGGCAATCTGGTGTCCATAAACCATTACCTGCACTACAGGCTCTTTAAAGCCAATCCACCACGAAGATGGTTCGATGCGTTCAACATTTATTGAACGAGCACCAAACAAGCTGCTCCAGTTTAAAAGTAGTGCCATGAGCAGAAAACTGATTTTCTTAGAATTATTGAGCATTGAATCCTGGTTTTAAAGAAACCAACTGGCTGGCGCCTGGTTTCAGCGTTATTTTTTCGTCATAAATGAGAATGGATACGTCTTTGGATGCATGGGAAATGAGTTCAACCTGCTTTTGTGAAACTCTAATTTCTAAATAGTTTCCTTTAAAGGTAACCCGAAAAGCATATTCTTCCCATTCTTTTGGAATGATGGGGTTAAAATGAAGTTCGCCATTGTACACCCGTTTACCTCCAAAACCTTCCACAATCGACATCCAGGTACCGGCCATACTGGTAATATGCAATCCTTCGTGCACTTCGTGGTTGTAATCGTCGAGGTCGAGACGGCTGGTACGCAGGTATAATTCGTAGGCTTTACTTAAATTGCCAATACGGGCCGCCAATATGGCATGTACGCAGGGCGAAAGCGATGATTCATGTACAGTGCGGGGTTCGTAGAAATCGAAATGTTTTCGGATGGTTTCTGTATCAAATTCTTCTTCAAACAGATAAATTCCCTGAAGGGTGTCGGCCTGTTTAATGAAACAAGAGCGCAAAATGCGGTCCCACGACCATTTTTGGTTGATTGGGCGAACGGACTTTGGTAAATCGGCAGCCATAATCTGCTCTTTATCCATGTAGCCATCCTGTTGCATAAAAATGCCCAGTTCGCTATTGAAAGGAAAGTACATTTTTTCAATAATTTCCGACCATTTGGCAACTTCTTTTTCTCTTTGAAACGATGTTTTATCGATAATGGCATTAAAGCGTAAAGGGTTTATTTGTTCAACCTTTTGTAGCGCTTCGGAAGCAAATTTTAAACACCAAACTGCAATACGGTTGGTGTACCAGTTATTGTTGATGTTGTTTTCGTATTCGTTGGGGCCTGTAACGCCAAGTATCACATATTGCTTTTTATCGCCCGACCAGGTGGCCCGCTGAGCCCAGAATCGGGCAATGCCAATGAGTACTTCCAGTCCGTATTCTTCAAGATATTTTTCGTCGCCTGTATGCCGTATGTAGTTGTTTATGGCAAATGCAATTGCTCCATTGCGGTGAATTTCTTCAAAGGTGATTTCCCACTCATTGTGGCACTCTTCTCCGTTCATGGTTACCATGGGGTAAAGGGCCGCACCATCGGTAAATCCAAGTTTTTGACCGTTTTCAATGGCTTTTTGCAAATGCTTGTATCGATAAATAAGCAGATTGCGGGTAACATGCTGCGGCGCGGTAGCAATGTAAAATGGAATGCAATAAGCCTCGGTATCCCAATAAGTAGTACCGCCATATTTTTCGCCTGTGAAACCTTTTGGCCCAATATTTAAGCGCTCATCATCGCCTGTGTAGGTCTGATTCATGTGAAAAATATTGAAGCGAATACCTTGTTGCGCGGCAACATCTCCTTTTATTTTAATATCGCTATGTTCCCAAATGGTATTCCAGTGAGTGATGTGAGCCTGCAGCAGTTTATCGTAACCGGCAGTTTTGGCCTGAAGCGCTTTTTGTTTGGCTTTTGCCACCAGTTGGTCGGTTTGATGGTTGAGCGAACTGCAAATACCTGCGAATTTTTCGAAAACCACAGTTTTGCCGTTTTCAACATTAACATCAATGCGATTAAGTGTTTTATGTTGATTGTGTGAAGCACTTACAACAAAGTTTTTAACGTTGATGTTCCAGTTCATGGCAAAGGCAACGCGGAAATCGAGTTTCTTGGTTTGCGATAATAAAGAGGCTTCTCCTTCGGCGGATTGTGTTTCCAGAATATTCCAGAACTTCTCGTCGTAGTTGGCATCTTCGTTTTCCACATCTCCATCGATATATGGAATAAAGGCCAATTTGCCCGAGAAATTTAAAGGCGTTACAGCATAACGAATTAAGCCGCATTCGGGTTCAGTCATACTCAGAAACCGCGAAGCTTCTACGCGAATTTGGCGGCCATTGTTGAGCGTTGCGTTAAAGCTTCGGGAAAGTAGGCCTTGTTTCATATCCAGAACCCTGACAAAGTTTTCGGTTTTTACTTTGTAAAGGTCGAGGGTTTCGCCATCTATTTCAATATCAATACCAATCCAATTGGGCGAATTGAGCACTTTGGCAAAGTATTCGGGATATCCGTTTTTCCACCAGCCAACACGTGTTTTATCGGGGTAATAAACGCCGGCAATATAACTGCCCTGAAGCGTTTTACCACTATATGTTTCTTCGAAGTTGGCGCGTTGCCCCATTTTGCCGTTTCCAAGGCTGAAAATACTTTCCGAAGCCTGATGGTAATCAGGGTTAAAGCCTTCTTCAATTATTCTCCATTCATCGTTCTTCAGATACTGTCTCATCGGTCTTATATATTATTGGAGTTTTGAAAGTAAGTCTATGGTCATTTTGTCAAGCCCGCTGACCACGAGGTGGGCTTTAGATAGGATTTCCGGAGAGCCAATACCAACACATTTCATTCCGGCAGCAAGTGCTGCTTCCACACCGGCCTCAGCATCTTCGAAAACAATGCAATGTTTTGGGTTAATGTTTAAAGCATCAGCACCTTTCAGAAAAACTTCGGGGTCGGGTTTGGCTTTAGCGGTTTGGTTTCCATCAATGATAACATCAAAAAGACTGGTTAATTGCAGCCTGTCGAGAATGGTCATGGCATTTTTGCTAGCCGAACCAAGGGCCGTGGCAATGCCTTGTTGGTGCAATGTTTCAAGGAAGTTTTTGGCACCCGGCAAAATTTCGTCGGGTTGCATATTGAGTATAAAGGTTAAATAATGCTCGTTTTTTCTATGTGCCAGAATTTCCTTTTCATGCTGAGGCAATTGAATGCCCCCGACCTCCAGCAGAATATCAAGAGAAGCCATTCGACTCACACCCTTTAAACGCTCGTTGTGCTGCTCGGTAAAATCGAATCCCAATTCTTTGGCAATTTCCCGCCAGGCTATATAATGGTATTTGGCGGTATCAACAATTACCCCATCCAAATCGAACAAACAGGCTTTTATCATATTTTTATTTTTAATAATGCTTGTAAACCAAAGGCAAAAAAATAGACTATTAGAAGTTTTGACTTCAGAAAGATAGATTAGACTAAATAGAAAGAATAAACAAACATGATAGTTAATTTTTTATATCTATTGTCTAAAAAACAACTTTAAACAGTTCCTAATATTATTGCATATTTCACCTTCGGTCTGTTTTTACTCTTCTTTATCATCAACAAAAGCCACAGAAACAGCTGCAATAAGAAGACTTACTCCGGCTATTATGAGGGCATAAATGGCCTGGGAGTCAAAAATCCGTTTAATAATAGGACCTCCAAAAATGCCATTAATTATTTGTGGCATGGTTATAAAGAAGTTGAACAGTCCCATGTAAATTCCCATTTTGGCCGCAGGAATTGAACCTGCAAGTATGGCATAGGGCATTGAAAGAATACTTGCCCAGGCCATTCCAATACCAATCATTGGAATGATAAGTAACATGGGTTCTTTAATAAAGAAGATTGAGAGCAACGAAACAGCTCCAATTGTAAGAGATGCTGCATGGGCACTTTTGCGGCTGAATTTTCCTGCTATCCAGGGCAATGCCAATGCAAACAATGCAGCTACACCGTTATAGACTCCAAACAAAATACCTACCCAATTGGCGGCATCATTATAAGCCACCGATTGAGGATCGCGTGTTCCGTAAATATGCTCGGCAATGGCCGGTGTGGTGAATACCCACATGCCAAACAGTGCCAACCACGAGAAAAATTGCACCAATCCTAATTGTTTCATGGTTTTAGGCATGGCCGCAAAATCTTTGAAAATTTGCATAAAACCTGAGTCGTGAACGGCTTTTTGTTCTTCATCATTCGTAACGCCGAGTTCTTTGAGTTTCTCGGGGGAGTATTCTTTGGTTGTAACAATTGTCCAGATAATAGCAGCCAATAACACTGCCGCACCAATGTAGAATGACAGGATAACATTATCGGGAACCCCACCGTTTTCGGCAACTTTTGAAACTCCCAGCCATTCGGCTAAAACATAGGTAAGCCACGATCCTACCACTGCACCTATACCTATAAGCGTAGATTGAACCGAAAAGCCTTTGGTTCGCTGGTCGTTTGGCAACTTATCGGCCACTAAAGCCCTGAATGGTTCCATGGATACATTGAAAGAAGCATCCATAATCATGAGCATACCAGCTCCAATAAACATGGGAGGAATAAAACCGGCCAGTGAACCGGAGTTGGGCATAAATATTAATGCCAGAGCTGCAAAGATGGATCCAAAGAGGAAATAAGGACGACGACGCCCCAGGCGTGTCCAGGTGCGGTCGCTGTAATGGCCAACAATGGGCTGAACAATCATTCCGGTGATAGGTGCCGCCAACCAGAACCACGACAGGTGCTCCACATCGGCCCCAAAATTTTGCAGAATTCTGCTGGCGTTGGCATTTTGAAGGGCAAACCCAAACTGGATTCCCAAAAAGCCAATACTCATATTCCATATCTGTGCTGTTGACAGGCGAGGTAAATGCTTCATTTTTTAAGTTTTTAAGCGATTGATGGAACCATTCCTTCTTAATACCATAATCGCTGATTGTTTCACTTCAATGGTCGTAATTTTAATAAATAGATTTTATTTTTCAGTAATTGCTTTAAACGCATCTTGCCCGGTGTTTAATTAATTCACCTGCCATTAGTAACGCATAATAAATACTATCAGGTTCTAACTGTCAGCATGTGAATAAATAATGTTATTCGCAACAATTACTGTGATTGAAAAGTGCTGGATACGAATGTTGCAACCAAAACAAATAATGGCTGCATAAAGTTGAATTTCTAAGAAGCTGGAAAGAGAGTAAAATCCTTAATCGTAATTACAAATGTATGATATAAAAAAATAATGGTAAAGTGTTTTTAATATTTTTTCTTAGGCTAATTATCAGGCTTATAGCTAAAAACCTTATTGCAATCGTTTGCGGTGACTCAAAAAAAATGTAATAATTTGTTTTTGAGATAGCCAGAGCATTTTCTGCAAACGATTTCGGAATTGTCAGGTTGATTCTCTTTTTTTCAGTGTAGGTGTTAAAATTTTTGTTTGGAAGTTGATTTGAGCACCGGGGTTTTCCAGTCGCTGAATGAGCAGTCTTACAGCCTCGCGGCCCATTTCATAACCTTTTTGTTCAACTGTGGAAAGTGGAGGGTGCGCTATGGTGGCATTGGGGCCATCACCAAAACCTATTACGGCGATATCGGATGGTATTTTATACCCATTTTGCTGCAATATTTGCATGGCAGCAATAGCAGTGCTGTCGTTAACGGCAAAAATACCATCAACTTTAGGGGCTATTGATAATATGTGCTGTTGCATTGAAAAGACATCCTCGCGGGTATCGCATTTAACCAGAAACTCCTCATTAAATGGAATTCCATAATTGGATAAGGCCTGTTTGTATCCTTTCATACGGTTTTTACCTATAAGCAGGTGCTTTGGTGCCGCCAAATGCATAATATTTTTGCGTCCCTGTTCAATAAGGTGCGAAGTTGCTACACGGGCTCCTTCAAAATCGTCGGTTAATACGCGGTCCGATTCAATTTCATCACATATCCGGTCGAAAAATACAATAGGCGTACCATTATCAAGTGCCGTCTTTAAATGGTTGAATTCGCGTGTGGTTTTGCTTATGGATACTAATAAACCATCAACCCGATGGTCGAGCAGTGCCTGGGTGTTAATTACTTCACGATAGTAATTTTCGTTCGATTGACAAATCATCATGTGATAACCCTCGCCATAGGCCAGATCTTCCATGCCTGAAATAACCGAGGAAAAAAAGTGGTGAACAATTTCAGGAATAATTAGACCCAGTGTATATGTTTTTTGCCGACGCAAACTCAATGCCAGTGCATTGGGTCGGTAATGTACTTTATCGGCAAAGGTTTTAACCAGATTCCTGGTTTCTTCGCTGATGTCGGGATGATCTTTCAGTGCACGCGATACTGTGGATGCTGAAATACCCAATATCCTGGCTATATCTTTTATGGTAATGTGTGATGACTTCATGTTGAGTCAACGTTTGGTTTTAAACTGATTAAAATATTGTTATGATTAATATAAGAGTTTTATAATGCATTATTTAATTGCAAAAGCATTTTGAAAAACATAAAGTCTTATAAACCTATTAACACAACAATATATTATATAACAATTGAAAAATGGATTAAGAAGGTTGGGTGTTTTCTCCAGACTTAAGCGTAAAAGGCAATATAAATCAAATTCTAAACATTTGTCATCGGTCAGTTTTTAATGCCCCGACACTTATAGCTGAAAAAATATCATCAAAAATGTTGTTCAGGATTAAAAATCGTAAACCATTTCGGATTTTATTTTTTAAAAATAGTTAAAAAAACAACAATCAGGTTGGTTGAGGTGCGAAAAAAATGAATTGAAAATGAAATGTTGATTGCGCAGGTTGTTGTAATGACATGTAAAATAATGACATAGCATAGTTGATGATATTTAATTATTGTTAGTCTCTTTTTTGTTGGCGAGGTTATAATCTGTAACCATTTTTAGAAACAATATCAAAAACATGTTATATAACATATGCAAAAATTGCAAACGAAACCGCAAACGTTTGCGGTTTCGTTTGCGGGAAAAACTGTGCAAAAAATTGACAATCAGTGTTAAAGAATGTTTATTTTTTTATGTTTTGACTTTATATTTGTTGCGGAAAGTTCTGGTTACAATTTATTGTTGAGTGTATCTGGAAGAGATTAAAATCCCTTGTCTCAGCAAAATTTACAAACGTGTAAATGGAGCTAATACCCAAAATGTATTTTTAAATTTTTAACTAAATCTTGTTTTATGAAGAATGTTATGCATAAACAGAAAATCCTGTTACTTCTTTTGGGATGGCTTATCCCATTTGGGTTAATGGCCCAGGAGGTTACAATTACGGGACGAGTTGTTGATGCTGCCGACGGCAGTATTTTACCCGGTGTAACCATTGTTGTTAAAGGGACCTCTATTGGAACCATTACCACCCCATCCGGAACTTATTCGTTGAGAGCCAATGTGGGCGATGTACTGGTTTATACCTTTATTGGTTTTAATGCTGTAGAGCGCACCATTACTACTGGTGTAACCGAAATGAATGTATCTATGACCAGCAGTGTTATTGGTATGGACGAGGTTGTAGTTATTGGTTATGGCCAGGTTAGGAAATCAGATGCTACCGGAGCCGTTAATGTAATTGGATCAGATAAATTCAATCAGGGAGCCATAACTTCAGCCCAGACTTTAATCACCGGAAAAATCCCTGGTGTTTTAATTTCTTCAAACAGTGGAGCGCCTGGTGAAAGTTCAACTATTCGAATTCGTGGAGGTTCTTCATTAAGAGCTACCAACGATCCTTTAATTGTGGTGGACGGTTTTCCTTTAGATAATAGTGGTGTTTCAGGTTTAGCTAACCAGTTATCAACCATTAATCCCAACGATATTGAATCAATGTCGATATTAAAGGATGCTTCAGCAACTGCTATTTATGGTTCTCGTGCATCAAACGGGGTTATCATTATAACTACTAAAAAAGGGACCAAAGAAGGCCTCAATATCAGTTACAATGGGAATGTTAGTATCGGCCAACTGGTTAAGTATCATGAAATGTTTAATGGACGTGAGTTTGCAGATTTGGTTGAAGACCGTGTAACCAATTACGGGTTGGATCCAACAGCGCTTACCCGCCTTGGTGTTTATAACACCGATTGGCAGGACCTGATTTACAGAAACTCTGTTTCAACTGATCACAACCTGAGTCTTTATGGTAGATATTCAGGAATCCCTTACCGTGCTTCTGTTGGTCATACTATTGAAAATGGTATATTAAAGGAGTCGGGTTTAAAAAGAACCACTTTGGCTTTAAATGTGAACCCATCATTTTTTGATAACAGTTTGAGTGTTACCATTAATCTTAAGGGTATGGATATTCACAATAATTTTTCTAACCGTGATGCCATTTACTCTGCATTCGAGTTTGATCCCACACAGCCGGTGCGCAACGGGAATACACGTTATGGTGGATATACAACATGGATAGCATTGAACCAGGCGGATCAATTAAACGGCGATCCTATTAATATAGCTACTCATAACCCATTGGCACGTTTGGCCTATCGCGACGACCAGTCAGATGTTCAAACAGGTATAGCAAATATCCAGTTCGACTATAAAATGCCTTTTTTACCGGAATTGCGCGCAAATCTGAATCTTGGTATGGAATACTCGGAGAGCGAAGGCTATAATAATACTGATCCAAAAGCCTCATGGGGACTCCGTGAACCAGCTTATAATGTGCAGAATTATTCCAGTATCCGTAAAAATGAATTGCTCGATTTTTATTTAAACTATAATAAAGAACTTGGAGTTCACAGGGTGGATGCAACCGCTGGTTATGGATGGCAGCATTTCTACAGGTCTGGAAAGAGTTCCAACCGACCATGGGAAATGACCAATGGCGTATATGTTGGGGCAAATTCTACTTCGTATAAAAATGAAAACTATCTGATTTCATTCTTTGGAAGGGTTAATTATACCTTGCTAGACAAGTATTTATTAACAGTTACACTACGTAACGACGGCTCGTCCCGATTCAGCGAAGATAACCGCTGGGGCTTGTTTCCCGCATTTGCTTTAGCATGGAAACTGAATGAAGAATCATTCCTGTCAGAGTTTGATGGCATTAATGAACTGAAACTGCGTTTGGGCTATGGTGTAACCGGTCAACAGGATATTCCTGGTGGTTATTACCCTTACATTCCAATTTACCGTGAAAGTACTATTGGTGCTTATTATCAGTTTGGTGATACTTTCTATTCAACATTGCGCCCTAATGCATACGATGCAAACCTGAAATGGGAAGAAACAAAAACATATAACGTTGGTCTCGACTTTGGATTTATGAATAACAGAATTTCCGGTTCTATTGATTTGTACCATCGCGAAACCGTGGATATGATTAGTGAAGTGCCCATTCCAGCTGGAACCAACTTTAACAACCGCCTTGTAACCAATGTTGGCTCGCTCGAAAATAAAGGTATTGAACTTGCTCTTAACTATCGTATTATTTCAGATGTTGATTTTAGCTGGTTAGTGGGTGCCAATTTCTCGGCCAACCGCAATGAAATTACTGCACTTTCAAGACTCAAATCAGCTGAAGCTGGTCTTGGTTTTGAGTCAGGTGGCATTGCCGGTGGTGTTGGTAACAACGTAATGTGGAACACTGTTGGTCATCCTGTTAATACATTCTATTTGTTTAAGCAGGTTTATGATGCAAATGGAAAACCCATTGAAGGATTGTATGTTGATAAAACAGGCCTGGGAGGAAATGTGTCAGGAAACAATGACAATAAGTACTTTATGGGAACCCCAACGCCTGATTTTATGATTGGCATCAATTCAGAGGTTAAATACAAGAACTTTGACTTTTCATTTTCGGGCCGTTTAAGCATTGGAAACGATGTTTATAACAACAATGCATCCAACCGTGCATTATATCAGAATGTTTACAATCAGTCAGGATATTTGTCGAACATTCCTAAATCAGTACTAAAAACCAATTTCGCTTCAGCTCAGTACTGGTCAGATTTTTATCTGGAGGATGGTTCTTTCTTCAGAATGGATAATATTACGCTTGGATACAGTTTTAATTCGTTCATTACATCAAGACTTAAAGGCAGAGTATCGGCCACTGTTCAGAATGCCTTTGTAATTACAGATTATTCTGGTCTTGATCCTGAAGTACAGGGAGGTATTGACAACAATATTTATCCAAGACCAAGAATTTTCACTTTGGGATTGAATGTTAATTTTTAATCAAACCCTTAAAGAATTTGTATTATGAGACATATAAAGTATTTATCAATATTTGTCATTGCTGTGATGTTTTCATTCACGGCGTGTCTGAGCGATTTGGATGTAGAACCAATAGATCCGAATGAGGCTACTGCAACCAATGTGTTCAAAAATGAGCTTGCTTATAAAAGAGCTTTAGCCAGAATTTATGCAACTTACGCTATCAGCAGTCAGGAAGGTAATGGGGGGAGTCCTGATATTCAGGGTATTGACGTGAACTTTGGTAATTATCTGCGCCAGTATTGGGGCTTGCAACAATTACCTACCGATGAGGCTATTATGGCTTGGGATGATGCTACTATTAAGAATTTTCACTGGCATACATGGGCTCCAAATGATGTGTTTATTTCGGCCATGTATTCACGTATCTTTTATGTAGTTACCCTGGCTAATGAATTTGTGAGGGTATCAGAAAGTGCTAAGGGAAGTGCATCTGCCTCTTTTCGCCCACAATTGGAGCTATACCAGGCTGAAGCAAGATTCTTAAGAGCATTTTCATACTGGCATGCAATCGATATGTTTGGAAATGTACCTTTTGTTACCGAGGACGATAAACCAGGATCCTATTTTCCCAAACGTATTACCCGTAAGGATCTTTTTGCTTATGTGGTAAAAGAACTTGAGGATATTGAAGATAAACTGGCAGCTCCCAAAACCAACGAATATGCACGTGTCGACAGAGTGTCTGCATGGATGCTGTTGGCTAAATTATATCTGAACGCTAAAGTTTATATCGACGAAGATAAAAATACTGAAGCTATCACTTATCTGAAAAAAGTGATTGAAGAAGGTAATTATTCATTCGATACCGATTACAAAAGGATGTTCTCTGCCAATAATCATACCAGTCCCGAAATTATTTTCCCTATTGCTTTTGATGGTTTAAACACCCAGCAGTATGGAGGTATGACCTTCCTCTTAAACGCATCCAGAGGTTCAAACATGCCTTCGAATGGAGTTGGCGACTGGGGTGGAATTCGCGGTATTAAGGAGTTGGTTGCGAAATTTGGAATTTCAGAGAGTGACTTTACCGAATTAGATCCTGCTTTTACAGCCAGAGCCGATAAACGTGCCTACTTCTGGTTTAACCCTAAAAACTGGACATGGGAAGTTGAAAATGTTGGAACATTTACACATGGCATTGGTGTTAATAAGTTCACCAACTTTACTTCTGATGGTAGTGTTGATCCAAACAACCATCCAACATTTGCCAGCACCGATTTTCCAATGTTCCGTTTATCTGATGCATACCTGATGTATGCCGAAGCAGTTGTTCGGGGTGGTCAGGGGGGTTCCAGAGCTACTGCTTTGGGCTATATTAACCAAATTCGCGACCGTGCTTTTGGTAATACCAGTAATAGAATTACAGATGGTCAAATGACACTTGATTTTATTCTGGATGAGCGTGCCCGCGAATTATACTGGGAAGCCCACCGACGTACCGACTTAATCAGGTTCGGCAAATTTACTGGTGGTGCTTACCTTTGGACTTGGAAAGGGAAAGAACAACCTGGTAAGGCAACTGAAAGCTGGAGAGATTTGTATCCTATTCCATCTTCTGATCTGGATGCCAATCCAAACCTGAAACAAAACGATGGTTATACCAACTAATTGGAAAACGATGAAAAGATTTAAATATATATTACTGGCATTTATCGGGTTGGCGTTTTTAGCCGCCTGTGAGGATGAAACTAAAGTCATCCTGGATATGGAAAAGGCTACCCCTCCTTCGTTGGTTAGTCCTGCAGCCAATGCTCAAATCACTCTGCTTGCAAGTGAAGCCGATGAGTTAATCGTATTCGATTTTGACAAGTCTGAATTATCTGCAAGAGTTGCAAATGTTTACGACTTGGAAGTATCAAAATCAGCTACTGATTTTTCTGGTGCTAAAACCTTGTCAGGTACTTACAGCGACGAACAAGGATCAATATCTGTTACCGTTGTTACATTAAACAAAGCTTTACTGGCACTTGGTTACGAAGCCGATGAAGAAGCCAGTGTTTATGTAAGGATTAAAAACAGAATTCTTGATTCTAACCTGTCTGTACTTTCGGATGTGGTAAGAATTTATGTAACGCCTTACCTTATTAATGCCGATGGTACAACCGATGATGGTACCAGAATTTATATGGTTGGTGCTGCCGTTCCTGCAGGCTGGAATCCAAGCGATGCAGTTGAAATGGTAAATATTGGTCCGGATACCTATAGAGCCACTACTACTTTCAGTAATGAGCGTTTCCGTTTCCTTGGACAAAAAGACTGGAATCCGATTTCTTACAACTATCCGTTCTTCACTAGTGTGCCTGCTGATTATTTTGAGAATGCCCGTCAGCCCGACCGTGAAGATGGAGATGAAAACCTTTGGTTTAAAGGTGAACCCGGCGAATATGTGATAACAGTTAATCTTGATACCAAAACCATTACCATAATGCCGGCTCCTACCGATGGTACCGTTGACGATGGAACAAGAATTTATATGGTAGGCGCTGCTGTACCTGCTGGCTGGAGCCCTGGCGATGCCGTTGAGATGGTGAATATTGCGCCAAATGTATATCGTGCTACTACTACCTTCTCTGTTGACAGATTTCGTTTTCTGGGTCAAAAAGATTGGAACCCGGTTTCATACAACTTCCCATACTTTACCGGTTACGTTAGCAATATGCTAGAGAATGCTCGCCAACCCGATCGCGAGGATGGTGACCAGAACCTTTGGTTTAAAGGGCCTGCTGGTACCTATGTCATTACAGTTGACCTTGAAAAGAAATCTATTGTAATTGACTTACCATATTCTGATGATGGAACCAGAGTTTATATTGTTGGCGCTGCAGTTCCTGCAGGTTGGAATCCTGGGGATGCTATAGAAATGAAGAATATTGCACCAAACAGGTATAGAGCTACCACCACATTCTCCGTTGACAGATTCCGTTTCCTGGGCCAAAAGGATTGGGGGCCAGTATCATATAATTTCCCATACTTTACCACAGTTCCGGCGGCTTATCTTGAAAATGCCCGTCAGCCCGACCGTGAAGATGGTGATGAGAATATTTGGTTTAAAGGTACCCCTGGCGAATATACCATGACGATTGATTTGGCTGAAAAATGGATTGTTATTTTCTAGGAGATCATTTGATTTGTTTTGATTAATTAAAAGGAGGTTGCTTTGCTTTTCAGTAAAGTAACCTCCCAATAATTTACAATAGTTTTTGAAGTGATAGACTGATAAATGATTAAAAGAAGGGGTAATCTTCAAAATACTTTAGCATGAAGAAATTTCTACAACTGTTTTTTTTATTGGTTTTAACCGCTGGTGTTAAAGCCCAGGTTGTTTCAACCGAGCCGTTTTTTGTTACTGAAGGAGTTCCGGTAACCATTACCTTTAATGCCGATCAGGGGACAAAGGGATTAATGAACTTTACGGGCGATGTTTATGCGCATACTGGTGTTATTACCGACAAAAGTACAAGCAATTCTGATTGGAAATATGTGGTTGCCAACTGGGGTGTTAATGTTGCTAAGGCCAAGCTTACCCGGATCTCGACCAACACTTACCAGTTGGTGATGCCCACCGATATCAGAACTTACTATAATGTGCCTGCTGCCGAAAAAATTCTGAAACTGGCTTTTGTTTTTCGCAGCTCTGCTCAGGTTAATGGAGCCTGGCTCGAAGGAAAGGATACCGGAGGGAAAGACATTTTTATAGATGTTTACGAGCCGCAATTATCAGCCGAAATCGCTGTACCGCTTAATGGAGCCTTGTTTCAACCGGGAGAACAGGTAAACGTAACAGGCAAAGGGATGAGTGCCGATGGATTAAGACTTTATTATAACAATGAATTGGTTGCCTCAACTCAGGATTTAACCCTCAATTATTCTTTTAATGCCCCGGCTTCGGGAAGTCATACTTTAAAACTTGAAGCTTATAAAGGAACTGAAGTTAAAGACCATTCAATATCTTTTTATATACGAGAATCCGTTCAGAATTTACCGCGCCCGGCAGGTTTACGGTTGGGAGCCAACCATCAGGGCGAAACTTCAATAACCTTTGTTTTACAGGCACCTCATAAGAATTATGTATATGTTCTGGGCGATTTCAATAATTGGGAGCCTGTTCCCAGTGCCCAAATGAATAAAGATGGAGAATATTTCTGGTTAACCATCGATAACCTGGAGTCTAATACCGAATATGCTTACCAGTATTATATCGACGGACAGTTGCGTATTGCCGATCCCTATACCAATAAGGTGCTGGATCCGTGGAACGACAAGTATATATCTGAGTTGGTTTATCCAAACCTGAAACCTTATCCTGAGAATAAAACCGAAGGTATTGTTTCTGTTGTTCATACTTCTCCAACTCAATACCAATGGAACACTACGCAGTTTAATCCACCAGCTAATAAAGATTTAGTGATTTACGAGGTTTTAATACGCGATTTTACAGCCAACGGCGATATTAAAACCATTACCGATACACTCGATTACCTGGTGCGTTTAGGCGTTAATGCCATTGAACTAATGCCATTTAATGAGTTTGAAGGCAACGACAGTTGGGGTTATAACCCATCGTTTTATTTTGCAACCGACAAAGCTTATGGAACCGCCAATGATTACAAGGCATTTATAGATGCTTGTCATTCAAGAGGTATCGCCGTTATTATGGACATGGTTTTGAATCACTCATACGGGCAGTCGCCATTGGCACAAATGTATCTCGATGGTGGTAAACCGGCTGCCAATAATCCCTGGTATAACCGCGAACATAACATGCAAAACACTGCAGCCCAATGGGGCTACGATTTTAATCACGAAAGTTTCTACACTAAGGCCTTGGTAGATAGTATTCTATCGTATTGGATGACTGAGTTCAAAATTGACGGATTTAGATTTGACTTTACAAAAGGATTTTCCAATACTGTTTACGGACCAACTTCATGGGCCAGCGAGTATGATGCCAGCCGCATTGCATTGTTAAAACGCATGGCCGATGAAATTTGGAAACGTAAAGAAAATGCCATTGTTATTTTTGAGCATCTGTCTGATAATGTTGAGGAACGCGAACTCGCCGATTATGGAATATTAATGTGGGGCAACCATAACCATAGCTTCAGCGAAGCAGTTATGGGATACCACGATAGTAACAAATCAAATTTTTCATGGGCATCTTTCAAACAAAGGACATGGCAAAATCCACACATTGTGGGTTATATGGAAAGTCACGATGAGGAACGAATCACTTATAAATCTCTCACTTATGGAAGAGTTGTGCCCGGATATTCAGTAAAAGAACCATACAATGCCCTTAAGCGTAAAGGCACAGCTTCCGTATTTCTTTTTTCTATTCCTGGCCCTAAAATGATATGGCAGTTTGGCGAACTGGGTTACGACATTAGTATTGACAATGGTGGTCGCCTTGGTAAAAAGCCTCCCAAATGGGAATATAAAAACGATCCGCATAGGGCCCAGCTATTCAATATGTATGCACATATGATACAACTAAAGAAAACAGAACCTGTTTTTTCAACCTCTG
>CALEUX010000086.1 GCA_937920475.1 uncultured Marinilabiliaceae bacterium | reverse complement strand
CACTATTGTCCGGTAAAAAATACATTCTTCGTTTAAGTGCTCTCCCGATGAATCGGGATTACTTTTTTTATTCATTTATGTTTTCTTTCAATGGCATTCATGATCCGCTTCGCTCCACTGCAGCAAAAAAAGTAAGCACATTTTGCTTTGAGTGAGCGCAGTGAGCAACCTTGTTTGCATCAATGCCGAGCGTAGCAAAATTCAACGGAGTTAAAAAATGCCGCCGCAAAAAAATAAAACCTTCTGGATTCCTCATGAATTAGAGCATTTAATCATTTCCAAAATTTTTTACCGGACACCAATGAAAAAAAAAGAAATCTCATATATTTTCTTATATCCATAAAACTTCGTAACTTATAATTTTGAATACCAATGGATTAAAGGCACCTTTCAAGAGATATTCTTCAAAGCAAATGATGCTACTTCCTCCCAGCCTTGATGATTTAATTGAAGATAAGAATCATGAGGGTGTCTCGGACTTTTGAGACACCCTCTTTTTGTATAGACTTAATTCCTAAAAATGGCATTAAAGCCCACCCCATCTTTATAAAATCTTTATACTTCCGGCCATTATCTTAACCTGCTATTTATGGCATAGCCTGTTAATTTGCGCTCGGCAAAATTGTGTGGGATGAATCATCAGATTAATTACAAAATTGTTTTAACGGTACTTAGTCGAAACCTTTTTATTTTAACAGGGTCTTTACTGGTTTGTTGCTTGGTAGCCATTATCTATTCAGAAAATGTTTTGCCATTTGTGTTCTCTGCTATGGTTTCATTATTGGCAGGTTTTATGGCATTTTTAAGTTGTAAAGGTTTTGATAAAAACGAGAAAATTCAAAGAAGGGATGCCTATTTAACCGTAACTCTGTCGTGGCTAATTATTGGCTTAATAGGATGCTTGCCATACCTGCTTTCAGGAGGCATACCCGGATTTGTTAACGCACTTTTTGAATCGGTATCGGGTTTTACCACCACCGGCTCGTCTATTTTAACTGATATTGAGCGCCTTCCAAAATCGATTTTGTTTTGGAGAAGTCTTACACATTGGATTGGAGGCATTGGTATTATTGTGCTGGTAATCGTAATTATGCCCTCGCTGCAAATTGGTGGATATCACCTTTTCACATTAGAATCGTCGTTACAGGATAAAATACAATCAAAAATAAAATCAGTTGGGAGGCGATTGTTGCTAATATACATTATACTAACCCTCTCGGAAGTAGCTTTGCTAATGGCTGGCAAAATGAGCCTTTACGAAAGTGTTTGTCATGCTTTTGGAACTGTAGCCACCGGAGGCTTCTCACCTAAAAACTCAAGTATTGGCGAATACAGTTCGTACATTCAATATGTTATAATGATTTTTATGGTACTGGCAGGTACCAATTTTGCCATTCACTACTATTTGTACAAACGTGAGTTTAGGAAAATTAAAGAGAATGAAGAGCTGAGATTTTATTTGTTGGTAATTATTGTACTGGGACTAATTATAACCGGCACATTGGTGTTTAAAATGCAAAAACCACCCGAAATGGCATTTCGCGAATCGTTTTTTCAGGTAATTTCCATTATTACCTGCACGGGTTTTGCAACTGCCGATTATCTTGAATGGCCCGAATTTGCCTGGGCCCTAATTTTTATCGCCATGTTTTTTGGAGGAAGCACCGGTAGTACAGCCGGTGGCATAAAAATGGTGCGGCATTTAATGGCCTTGAAGAATATCCGCAAAGTATTCAGGTTATCAGTATTGCCAAATGCTATCATACCAATAAGGCTTAATAAGCATATAGTAAACGACCAAACCAACTATTCAATTCTCACATTCATTTCAGCTTATTTCACCCTTTTTGCAACTGGAAGCATTCTGTTAATTCTGATGGGAATTGATGGGCAAACCGCCACAAGTTCGGTGGCCACTTGTATGGCAGGCATAGGCCCGGGAATTGGAACTGTGGGCCCGGCGAGTAATTTTGCACATCTGCCACAAATGGCCAAAGTAGTTTTAACCTTCTTAATGCTGGTTGGCCGATTGGAAATTTATACAGTACTGATTTTGTTTTCGCGAGAGTTTTGGAAAAATTAATAATTAAAACAACTAATTGTTTAATTTACAACTCCATTCCAATAAATTTGTATTAAAAATAAACAAGTGAATAATACCCCGTTAATTAAGACCTTTAATCCCTTCCTGCTTGCCACCCTAAGTATTGGCATAACTGCGTTTTTGTGTTCTCCGTTATCGAACACCGACAGCTACCATTTGGTATCGTTCATTTTGCTTTTGGTTGTATCGGTTTTGGCAACCATATTAAATCTAGGCCCAGTGCTGCTGGCTTCCACTCTAAGCGCTTTAGTCTGGAATTTTTTCTTTATTCCACCCCATTTAACTTTCCACATCGATAAAACCGACGACATGTTGGTTTTTGGAATGTTCTTTATAATTGCCCTTGTTAACGGTGTTTTAACAACCAGGGTTCGACGTCAGGAGAAACTCATCAGAGAGCGTGAAGAACGTACCAATTCACTGTTTCAATTAACCCGGCAACTATCAAAAGCAGCCGGTATGGAAGAAGTGATATCCATTGCCCGGGCAGAAATTAAAAGCAAATTTGGAGTTGAAGCATTTTTCATACTACAGGATGGGAATAACAACCTTCCATTAATAAAAAAATTAAATGACAAAATCGAATTAAAGTCGGATGAATATGCATTGACTGAATGGAGCTTTAACAATCAGCAAAAGTCCGGAGCCTTTACATCCATATCACCTCAACTCCAATATACCTATTTTCCGCTTCCGGGCAACCGGATTAACCCGGGGGTTATGGTCATTCAATCAAACAGCGCCATTCCAATACACCATCAAACCTTCTGGGATACATTTATTGCGCAAATTTCGAATGCTCTGGAGCGCGAATTTTTGGGGGAATTAGCACAAAAAGCACGACTATTAAACGAATCGGACAGACTGTATAAAACTTTGTTTAATTCAATTTCTCACGAATTCAGAATTCCGGTTGCCACCATTATGGGTGCTGCAGATACACTATTAAGCAGCCCCGACCCTGCTCCCATTCAACGAGCCTTAAGCGATGAAATATTCACTGCCTCGCTAAGACTAAACCGGCTAATTGAAAACCTTTTAAACATTTCGCGTCTTGAAAGTGGGCATATATCCATAAGGCGCGATTGGTACGAAATAAACGACCTGATTAATAAAGTAACCCTTGATTTAACCGAAGAGTTAAAACCTTTCACATTAACCATTTCAGTTCCCGATGAAATGCCTCTTGTAAAAATCGATTACGGGCTTATGGAACAGGTTCTTTATAATTTATTGTACAATGCATCGCAACATGCACCGGCTGCTTCGGAAATTGAACTGGGTACAAAACACAGTAATGGATCGCTTATTATTTGGGTTAGCGACCAGGGAGCCGGATTTCCGGAGGAATCACTGCCAAATGTTTTCAATAAATTTTTCAGGGTTGAAGGTAATAAAGCAGGGGGTCTTGGTCTTGGATTATCTATAGTTAAAGGATTTGTAGAAGCCCATAATGGAACCATAACAGCTGAAAATTGTCGGGCAGGAGGAGCCAGATTTACCATTATCATACCATCCGAAATCTCGCAAATTAATCTTCAACCAGAAACACCATGAATGAGGGCAAAACCATATTAATAATTGATGATGAACTGCAGATAAGACGACTGCTTGAAATTACCCTGTCGTCAAACGGTTTTAAGGTAATTCATGCTGCTACCGGAAAAGATGGGTTAATTGAAGCTGCTACACAACACCCGGCTTTAGTGGTTCTCGACCTCAGTCTTCCTGATATTGACGGACAACAAATTCTTAAAAAACTAAGAGAGTGGTTTTTTAAACCTGTCATTATTTTATCGGTACGCAATTCTGAGGAGGACATAATTGCGGCTCTCGACAATGGCGCTAACGATTATTTGACCAAACCATTCAGAAGCGGAGAACTTTTGGCAAGGATAAGAGCAGCCATACGCTCCATGGAAAACAAAGAGGATGTTCCGGTGCTTGAATTTGGTGCATTATCCATTGATTTGGTTAACCATGTTGCCCGAAAAGATAAAGAAATTTTGAAGTTAACATCAACAGAATTTAGCTTGTTGAGTTTGCTGGCTAAAAATCCGGGCCGGGTACTCACACATCAGTATATCTTAAAAGAAATATGGGGCTATGGCTATATAGAACAAACTCAATATTTACGCGTTTTTGTTGCTCAGCTTCGTAAAAAAATTGAAGAAAACCCTTCAAAACCAACACTTTTAATTACTGAATCGGGAATTGGTTACAGGTTTAGTGAGTAAAATTTACTTCCGCTCATATACATACCAATACAAGCCACCTGTAAGCAGCGAGCCGCCAACAATATTACCAAGTGTAGCAGGAATCAGGTTATCAACCAGAAATTGAATCCAGGTAATTTCAGCCCCGTAAAATATGGCAGTGGGCAAGAAAAACATATTGGCCACACTGTGTTCGAACCCCATGGCCACAAAGGCCATAACCGGAAACCAGATTGCCAGAATTTTCCCTGTAACATCCTGAGCCGCAAAAGCGGCCCATACAGCGAGTGCTACCAGCCAATTGGCACCAATTCCTTTAACAAAAACGGTTAAAAAACCTGCACTGGTTTTAACATGTGCTATGCTGTTAAGACTATCAATCCAAGGGGCTTTGGCAAACATATCGCTTTTATAAGCCAATACATACGCCACAAATAAAGAACCTATAAAATTCCCAACGTAAACAATAGACCAATTTTGCAGCAAAGCTTTTAAAGGCATCCTGCCCGAAACCACAGGAGGAATAAAATAGGCCGTATTACCTGTAAATAAGTCGGCCCCGGCAATAACACACAATATCAGTCCTAAAGGGAAAACAGCACCCATCATAAACTTTTGCAAACCAGGGTTTTCAGCAGCAACGCCCGGCATACCTCCTCCAATAGTCACTGCCAGTAATCCCCCCTGGGCAATATATGCACCGGCCAAAAACGACAATACAATGGTTTTTCTGATTCCGGCATTACTCCGGGTAAAAGCAGCATCGTGAGCCTTTGCAACCAGCTCTTTGGGTGTTAAATACGACATGATTTTTTTTGATTGATTCTTGTGATTCAAAAATAAATAATAAACGCAGAGACGCAAAGATGCAATGTTCTAATGACTTGTTCCCTGCCATCATTGCGTTTATACTTAATATAACGAACCATCCTGTTTATCCTTGCAATTATTAAGCTTCTGCAATAAACTAATTCACCACAACATCCTTAACATACAGTTGGAATAAGCTTTTGGCAGATGCCAACTGTTCGGCTGTATTGGCCGGGACATCGGTTAATTGATAATCCCATCCTAGCGCTTCGTACTTGTGTACGCCCAGTTTATGATAAGGTTGTATTTCTATTTTTTCAACATTGGAAAGGCCGGCTATATGCTTTCCCAACGCATGTAAATCGGCCTCATCATTGCTGTACCCCGCCACCAGAACGTATCTTATCCAGGCAGGAATGCCTTGTTCTGAAAGATACTCCGAAAATGCCAGCGTGCGTTTGTTGCCGGCTCCGGTTAACTGCCGGTGTTTCTTGTCGTCAATTTGCTTAATATCCAGCAAAACTAAATCGGTGTATTGAAGCAACTCTTTCACATCAGAATTCAGAACACTTCCGTTGGTGTCAATACAGGTATTAAAACCCTCGCGCTTAAGCATCTTAAAAAGCTTAACAAGTGCTTTCGCCTGAATTAATGGCTCGCCTCCGGAAACCGTAACACCACCCTTTTTCCCAAAAAAAGGCTTCTGACTTTTGGCCATCTCCAGAATGCTTTCGGCCGATTGTTCTGTTCCACTCCCGTACTCAATGGTATCGGGATTGGCGCAGTAGAGACATTTGAAATTGCATCCCTGCAAAAAAACAACCAGCCTTATTCCGGGCCCATCGTAGGTTCCTAATGATTCTATGGAGTGTACCCGAAGCATCTGCGTGACAAGTTAATATTAAGTATCTGTTTAAATTTAGTTTCCTGAGTTTATTATAGACTCTTAGAAGTTTAGACTTTAGATAGATTAGACTAAATAGAAAGTATAGACAAACAAAATTATTAAGTTATTTTGTTTATTTTATGCATGTTACCTTTTATGTCTATTTCCGATGAACCGGAACACGTATCTAAAACTCTTTTGTCTTATGTCTAAAAAATAATTTTAAACAGTTTCTAAATGGTTTCGAAAAAGCTACGGGCAATTACATCCTGTTGTTGAGCCCGCGTAAGCCGGACAAAATTAACAGCGTAACCCGATACCCGAATGGTTAACTGCGGGTAGTGTTCGGGATGGTTCATAGCATCTTCGAGCAACTCACGATTAAGAACATTCACGTTCAGGTGATGTGCATTTTTGGCAAAGTAGCCATCCATAATAGAAACTAAGTTCTCCTGACGTTGTTCTGAGGTGGCTCCCAGAGTTTTAGGAACAATACTGAAAGTATTTGAAATACCATCGAGCGAATCGCGGTAATCAATTTTTGAAACCGAACTCAGTGAGGCTATGGCTCCGCTCTTATCGCGACCATGCATAGGGTTTGCACCCGGAGCAAAAGGAACACCATGCCCACGACCATCGGGGGTTGCACCGGTTTTTTGACCGTAAACTACATTGGATGTAATGGTTAAAATTGACAAAGTAGGCTCAGCATTTTTATAGGTTTGCAACTCTTTCAGCAA
>CALEUX010000085.1 GCA_937920475.1 uncultured Marinilabiliaceae bacterium | reverse complement strand
TTTTTTAAGCAGTAAAAAAAAGGTAATGTTTTACAAATAAGCAGTTTGTAGTTGTATCGAAATATCAACCCCTTGCCATTTAATAAGCTGGCATTGTTTAGGAATGATGTTTAGGTACCATTATGTATTAAAACCTGATTAATACGGTAAAAGCCGACTCATTTGTAAAAAGAAAACGCATAAAAAAATCAGAAGTAGAAAGGTGGTGCTCTTAATTGCTTATGCAGTTCAGTAGTCAGATGATGGTAAGTGGAATTGCCAACAATTATTTTTTCAAAAGGCTGAGTGCCTGAACTTCTATTACCCTTAAACTGAATATCGCTGTATAAGGCAAATTCAAAATCGCAAACAAAGCAGTGTGCAAATTCATCTATTGATGCTTTATTGCTATGGTCGTGCTGGTTGGTGGGGCATTGTTGGTGATGGCAGCAGTCGTGCGTTTCAGCTAATGGCAAATGATGCTGCATCCTGTGGACCGACTGAAAAATTGTAGGCCACAAAATCAATAAAACCAGAATTGGAGCAATATTTACAGGTTTTTTAAGCATCTTTTATCAAAAGCTTTTTGTACAAAACTAATGAAACCTGTAAATGGTTCATGGTGTTTAAGTTTTTTTAAGATGATTAATCACTTAAATAATTAAAGTACCCTACCATTAATTACCATGTTTATGGCTTTAACTATTTCATCTGATACAGCCAGTCGTCCATTAACCAGGCTGGTTGATGTAATAATACCTTTCAGGCACACCTTATTATCGGGTAATCTGAAAATATCCTGATGGAAAATATATTTAATTCCTTCATGCTCTACGCGTAGCTTAACCACAAAACGGTCGCCACTCTTCAGGGGTGTTTTATACGATAGGTCGGCACGTGCCACAACAGCCACAATACCACGTTTAAATAAATCGGCAAAGTCAAGTCCAATGGTATTCAGAAATTCGTGCCGGGTGTGTTCCAGGTAATTCTGATACACGCTATTATTAACAATCCCTTGCAAATCGCATTCGTAGTCGCGTACTTTAAATTCAAGCTCAAAATCGTAATTCGCTGCCATCTTTACTTCATTACTTTTTGCATTATTCCAAGCACTCCTCTGATAAACGTGGCGCTGGTAAGCACTTTAACTACCGGACTTTGGCGTGTTGATGCTCTTCTGGTTGAGGTACCTCTGGCTGGTGTTTGTCGTTGACGTTCTTTTATTTCTTTTTCCCGTTGTTTCTCCCATTCCTGACGTTCAACTTCCGCTTGTGTTTGTTTTTCTATTTGTTCAATTTTACGAGTCAGCATTTCATAAGCGCTGTCGCGGTCAATTACTTGTCCATATTTACGAACCAAATCAGACGATTTATTGATGGTGTTAATCTCCTCTTGAGATAATATGTCCATTCTGCTCATTGGGGCTCGCATCATGGTAACAGCCAATGGGGTAGGGATGCCTTTTTCGTTCAGTGCCGTAACCAGGGCTTCTCCAATACCCAGAGCTGTAATGGCTTCGTCGGTTTTATAATACGGTGATATTGGAAAATTCTCGGCTGTGAGTTTAATAGCCTTACGGTCGAGCGCTGTAAAAGCCCTTAAAGCATGTTGTACTTTTAAACCTAACTGCCCCAATACGCCATTGGGAACATCCATGGGGTTTTGGGTTACAAAGAAAACGCCAACCCCTTTGGAACGAATCAGTTTAACAATGTTTTCAATCTGGTCGAGCAGGGCTTTACTGGCCTGACTAAAAATGAGATGAGCTTCATCGATAAATATCACCAGTTCAGGCTTTTCGGCGTCTCCTTTCTCGGGCATTTCATTATAAACCTCGGCTAAAAGGCAAAGCATAAAGGTACTGAACAGCTTGGGTTTGTCTTGAATATCAGTGAGCCTGATAATGTTTACAAAGCCATTTCCATGGCTATCGCGACGCATCAAATCGCGTATTTCAAACGAGAGTTCGCCAAAAAACAGGTCGGCTCCCTGTTGTTCCAATTCAATAACCTTACGCAATATGGTACCGGTAGTAGCTGCTGAAATTTTCCCGTATTCACGTTCAATATCTTTTTTCCCTTCATCGGTAGCAAACTGAATTACTTTTTTCAAATCTTTTAAATCCAAAAGAGGCATGTGGTGGTCGTCGCAATATTTAAAAATCATTGCCAAAACACCTCCTTGTGTATCATTGAGCTCAAGAATACGTGATAATAATACCGGTCCAAATTCCGATACGGTGGCCCGCAATTTTACGCCTTCCTGTTTAGAAAGGCTCATTAACTCAACCGGGCAACCTTTGGTTTCGTAAGGGATACCTATTTTGGCATGTCGTTCGGCAATAAAAGGTTTTTCTGTTCCGGGAACAGCAATGCCGCTCAAATCACCTTTTACATCCATTAAAAGTACAGGTACTCCTTTTTTCGAAAGCTGTTCCGAAATAACCTGAAGTGTTTTGGTTTTTCCAGTTCCGGTAGCGCCTGCAATTAATCCGTGGCGGTTCAGGGTTTTCAGAGGTATTTTTATGTGTGTGTCAGCAACTGGTTCTCCATTAAGCATGGCACCACCCAAAATAATAAAATCACCTTTACAGGCATAACCCTGGTTAATATATTCGGCAAACTTTTCTTTTCCAGCCATAATGTTAATTTGAAGTTCTTATGGGATTATTGATGCAAATTAAGAAAATTTCAAATAAAAAAAGCATACCGGAAATGGAACGGGTATGCTTTTAATGAATACTCTTATTTATTGATAAAAAACCAAACTGTCTATAATTCTTATAGTTTGGAAAAGAAATCGTTGCCTTTATCATCCACAATGATGAAGGCTGGGAAGTTTCCCACTGTAATTTTTCTGACAGCTTCCATGCCCAGTTCTTCAAAATCAACAATCTCAACCGATTTAATGCTGTCCTTTGCTAGAATAGCCGCCGGTCCACCTATGGAGCCCAGGTAGAACCCACCATGTTTTTTGCAGGCATCGGTAACAGCTTGTGAGCGGTTTCCTTTGGCCAGCATAATTAATGAGCCGCCTAAACTCTGAAATTGGTCAACATAAGAATCCATGCGGCCTGCGGTGGTAGGACCGAAACTTCCCGAAGCCATTCCTTTTGGTGTTTTGGCAGGTCCGGCATAGTAAACCGGATGCTTTTTCATGTATTCAGGCATGGGCTTGCCTTCGTCGAGCATTTTTTTAATTTGAGCGTGTGCTATATCACGGGCAACTATTAATGTCCCTCTAAGGTTGAGCCTTGTTTTAATAGGGTATTTCGAAAGTTCCTTAAGCACCTCTTCCATTGGGCGGTCCAAGTCAATATCCACAGGAGGAGCCAATTCCGGCGCTCTTTCGGGTGCAAACCTGGCCGGGTTTTTCTCCAGTTCTTCAATAAAAATGCCATCGCGGGTAATTTTTGCCTTGATGTTCCGATCGGCACTGCAACTCACTCCCAAACCTACAGGACATGATGCGGCATGGCGCGGTAAACGGATAACCCTTACATCATGTACAAAGTATTTTCCTCCAAACTGCGCACCAATAGTACTCTCTTCGCAAATTTTCTGCACTTTGGCTTCCCATTCAAGATCGCGGAAGGCTTGTCCGCCTTCATTGCCTTCAGTTGGCAAATGATCGTAATAACCGGCCGATGCTTTTTTAACAGTTGCCAGAGTGGCTTCAGCCGATGTGCCTCCAATAACTAATGCCAGGTGATAGGGAGGACAAGCCGATGTACCCAAATCTTTAATTTTATCTTTAACAAATTTTGTTAAGGACTCCTCGGTTAACAAAGCTTTTGTTTGCTGATACAGAAACGTTTTATTGCCCGAGCCTCCTCCTTTTGTAATAAAAAGAAATTCATACTCATTACCTTGTTTGGCGTATATATCAATTTGCGCAGGAAGGTTGGTGCCTGTATTTTTTTCTTCAAACATGGTAAAAGGAACCACTTGGGAATAGCGCAGATTTTTATCGCGATAAACCTCAAAAATACCTTTCGAAAGTTGTTCTGCATCGTTGCTTCCTGTCCAAACATTTTCTCCTTTTTTACCAATAACAATGGCTGTTCCGGTATCCTGACAGGTAGGTAATTCGCCTTCTGCTGATACAATCTGATTCAAAATCATGGTATGAGCCACAAACCGGTCATTGTCCGATGCTTCGGGGTCTTTTAAAATATTCGATAATTTTTCAAGATGCGTTGGACGTAAATAAAACGATACATCGTTAATCGCTTCTTTAGCTAATAATTCCAGCCCTTTAGGGTCAACCTTCAGTATTTCTCGTCCGTCAATTTCAACGGTCGATACAAAGTCATTGGTTAACAAACGATAAGGCGTGGTATCTTTTTTAATTGGAAATGGTTTTTGATAATTAAAATCAGCCATAGTTATATAGTTTATGTTGTTTTCTGTGAGGGTCACAAAATTAAAGAATTTATTCGCCATTTGGAATCTTAATGAATATTTTAAGATTTTTAAATAATTGAACCCTTTATTGACCCTAAAATTGCTTTTTAATTACTCATCCATTTAATTTAAGGAGGTATTAAAGGAAGTTAAATCAGTGATTTGAGCTTTAATTCCTATACAACTTAATAATCTAAAATGATGAAACTAAACCAGTATTTCATAGCATCTGTTGTTATGTTAAAT
>CALEUX010000084.1 GCA_937920475.1 uncultured Marinilabiliaceae bacterium | reverse complement strand
ATGTTAACGATTTTGCCGGCATGGGCATTGGCTTCGGAAGCAAATGGTGTTGACACCGGGGTTACGGCCTGGATGATTACCTCTACGGCTTTGGTACTATTAATGATTCCGGGATTGGCTATGTTCTATGGAGGCTTAGTGCGCTCAAAAAACGTGCTTGGAACCATGATGCACAGTTTTGCTGCCATGGGAGTAATGAGTGTGCTATGGGTGGTGGTGAGCTACAGCATGTGTTTTGGCGAGAATACTCTGGGTGGATGGATTGGGTGGAATCCTGATTATCTGTTTCTGAAAGGTATTGATGAATCTATTATGGAGGAGGGCGTGCCCGAATATGTTTTCAGCATGTTTCAGGGTAAATTTGCGATAATAACCCCTGCCTTAATTGCCGGTGCCTTTGCCGAACGTGTTTCGTTTAAGGGTTATCTGGTTTTTATTGCGTTATGGGGATTATTGGTGTATAATCCCTTATGTCATTGGGTTTGGGCTTCTGATGGTTTTCTATATAACATGGGAGCCGCCGGAGCTATTGATTTTGCAGGAGGAACTGTAGTACATATCTCTGCTGGGGTAAGTGGTTTGGTGGCTGCTTTATTTATTGGCGGACGCCGTGGACACCCCAAAAGCGCCATGCGTCCCAGTAATCTGGTAATGACACTCATTGGTGCCGGACTACTTTGGGTTGGCTGGTTTGGTTTTAACGCAGGTAGCAGTATTTCAAGCGGTTTGGCAACAGCGCAGGCTTTAACAGCTACGCAGGTTGCTGCTGCCTCAGGAGCGCTGGGTTGGATGCTGATTGAATATTTTCATCATGGAAAGGCTACTGCACTTGGTTTTGCCAGCGGTATCCTGGCCGGTTTGGTGGCTGTAACACCGGCTGCCGGTGTTGTTCAACCTTATGGTGCCATGATTTTAGGCTTTGTTGCCGCTGCCATTTGTTATTATGCCATTATTTTAAAAGATAAACTGGGCTATGATGATAGTCTGGATGCTTTTGGTGTACATGGTGTGGGCGGTATTGTTGGAGCTTTATTGCTGACTTTCTTCATACGTGATTCATGGATGGCCGATGCTGCTGAAGCTGCCGGTGGTAGTTGGAGCGTTTGGCAGCAGTTTGGTGTGCAAGCCGCAGCGGTTGGTATTGCCATTGTTTATGCAGTGGTAGTTACTTTTATTATTTTATTTGTGATGAAGAAGTTTGGCGGTCTGCGTTCATCGGCCGATGAGGAAATGGAAGGACTCGACCGTTCTTACCATAGCGAACGCGGTTATGGAATGCTGAACCCTAATTAAGGAAGGGGGAATGAAGGCCGGAAACCGGAAACAGGAGGCCGGAGACTGAGAATGAAGACAGGAGGTGCGCGAAAGCGTTGCTTCCTACCATTAACAAAATTATATAAACACATGAAACAAGCCATGAGAATGGGTTCTCACAAAGAAGGATGACTATTATGGCGAGTTCCAAGTGGCAACTGAAAAACAACTTATAGACACATGAAATTAATAACAGCCATAATACGTGAATATCAGCTCGATAAAGTGCATGAGGCATTGATGTCGGCTGGAATAACCCGAATTACAGTAAGTCGTGTTGCGGGTCATGGAGCTCAGCGACGCGAAGAAATGTATCGCGGAAAAATTATTATTCCCAATCTTACGCCCAAAATGCGGCTCGAAATTGCCGTTAACGATGACTTTGTTGACATTACGGTGGATGCCATTATTACTGCTGCACGGTCAACCAAAACCCATGATGGTGAGGTAGGTGATGGTAAAATTTTTATTACGCCATTGGAGGAGTGCATACGTATTCGAACAGGCGAACGTGGTGGTAAAGCCATTTAGCCACTGACAAAAACCACTTCGTTCCGAGTTAGGCGGTGGTCTCCCGGGATTGATTTCTTAAGAAGTCCCGGGAGTTTTTATGTTTTCACAGTTTGATAAACCGGAAATACCTCGAGCCCTTTATCGGTGAAACGCTTTTTTACTTCACTATAATGGCGGGTAAATCCCAATATAAAACCACCACCTCCCGAACCACAAAGCTTTAAAATGTATTCACCGGTACTTAAACCATATTGCCAGTCGGCTTCAAGATTGGCGGGTATCATCCGCTGAAAATGGATGGACTGAAAAAGAGAAAGCTCATTTAAAGCTGGGAAAAAACCTTCAAGATTTCCGGTAGTTATGGTGTTAATGCATTGATTGTTAATTGGTATGTATTCATCGGTCATACGGCTATGAAAATCATGGTTTTCACAATCTTTAATAAACTGCTGTACCAGGGGTGCCGTTTTGCCTTGTTTGCCACTATTTACAAGAAATATGGCATCTTCGGGTTGTACATCGTAACGTGGAATTCCAATGGGGGTAATGGTATTTTGGTCTTTTAGCAAGAGTGGATTTTTCAGGTAGCAAATCAGTGGGTCAATGCCGCTACTGGTGCCATGAAAAAACGATTCGAGTACAGCCATTTCCTGCTTGAGCCATCCAATTTGGCTGCTTTCGGTTCCGGCATTTAATTGTTTATGGTTATCACCATACCGATGGTACAACGATGCAACCAAAGCCCCACTGCTGCCAAGTCCGTAACCTTCGGGAATGGTGGACTCAAAATAAAGTCCATCCTCAATATCTTTTCCCATTTGTGTCAGGTTAAATCCCTTTGGGAGTTTGTTTTGCCTGTTCAAATCTTCAAGATATTGAAAATAATCCATAAGCTGCCGGTTGCTTCGGTGCGCAAAATCTAGGTCTGTATACCGGTTTTTATTAATGAACCCTAACTCCCCATTAAAATGGGCATATGGAATGGTTAAACCCATCGACCCTAAAATAATGCTGTACTCTCCAAAAAGCATTATTTTGGAATAAAAAACGTTTGAACGGTTCTGTGCTTCGTTTGATGACATAAAATGCTATATTTTAATAAGTTCAGGTCCTTGTCCCAGACTGTCGTGAATCATGTTTCCCTGATGGCAATAAGGTCTAAGGTCTTTATTAATCCATTCAACAATTGGTTGTTGGTGCGATGCGGGATATAACAGATGAATATTGGGCCCGGCATCGAGACTAAATCCTACCGGCCATCCTTCTTTACCGCGTTTTTCCTGAATTAGGGTTATTAAATTGATGGTATTTGGATGCAACAAGGTATACGATGGGGTTGAGCTCATCATGAGTCCGTGGAGCGACAAAGTTTCGTTTTCGGCCAGATTGAGGAACGAGTGAATATCGCCCGATGCCAGAATGTGAAGCAGTTTTTCAGTATTTTCATTGGCTTGCTTTATGCGCGCCTGCCGGTAAGGGTGATTTTCCATTAGCTGATGGCCACGGCTGCTGCTCACTTTCTTGGGCGTTGGGTCAACTAATAAGATGGTGTCCTTTAGAGAATGAAATACAGGATGAATATTGTTATCCAAGGCAATAGCATACATATTGGAACTGTTGGCAATGGCCGGCGTTTTGCCCCACAAACTCCAACCTCCATAAACTGAACGGCAGGCGCTTCCCGAGCCCAGACGAGCTACACCTGATACCATAATTTTGTCTATCTCATTAAAATTTTTTCCCAGGCTCAACTGGTGCAACGACACCAAGCAATGAGCCAGTGCGCTCATGGCGCTGGCCGATGAGGCAATGCCCGATGAATGAGGAAATGAGTTATGACTCTCGATTACCAGATGATGATTTTTTAAAAAAGGGAAAAATGGCCTTACTTTATTCAGAAACTGTTCAATTTTACTGTTAAAGTTTTCTTTTTTCTGACCATCCAGCAGAAACGTAAACCCTCCATCTTCCGATGGTTTGGCGGTTATTGTTGTTTGTGTAAACGATTTTTCCAGTGAAAAACTGATGGATGGATTCAAGGGTTCCTGATTTCCCTGTTTTCCCCAGTATTTTACAATGGCCAGATTAGAAGGCGATTTCCAGCTTACTGATGCTGATACTTCGTTTAGTCGTGTCATTGATTGGCCTTTTATCTCAAATTTTTTGTTTTGTTTAATGCTATTTCTTTAAGATTAAACAGTGTAGTGTAACCTTTTGTTTGAAAATATTCGGCAGATTGTAAAAAGGGCATATTGGATGAGAATAGTATATAATCGCCTCCCCAGGCTCCCAGCGATTTAATGGAGCCGCTAAAATCCTTAAACAGTTCATTTTGAACCGGAGTCAGAGTTGTGATGGAGGCAATAATGGATTCGTGCCGGTTTATTAGTTGATTAAATTCGTTTTGGTTATCGCATGAAATCATGGCCTTGCCAATCTCACTAATCTCGTTGATAGCACCTGTATCGTTAAACGTTTTGCCGAGAAATGCTTTTACCTGTTGTGCGGAGCTTTGCTTACGATTTAGCCATACCACTCCAATATTGTGCATAAATGGTGGATTAAAATCCACAGGTTGGGTTTGATGTGTTTGGTTGGTAATCTGATACATCAGTGGTTGTGACGAAACGGCACACGCCAGGTCGTATCCCGAGCCTCCAAAGGTGAGTGAGTTTAAATGCCAGGCATCCACATCAAGCCATTGACTTAAAAGGCTTATTAACGTGGAACTGCTTCCCCAGCCCCATTGAGGATTGAACTCCAGACTGGTGGTTATACTTTTTCCGTTAATGATTTTGGTGGCGTTGCCATTGAGTTGCAAAACAGTCAGTAGGATTTGTTGAAGGCGTTGAGCATATTCGTTATTAGTGGTTGTAAGAATTTGCAAATTCTGGTTAAAAGTTGCTTCAAACCATTTTCCTTGTGGAATAAGGGCTTGCCACCGCAACCCATTTAAATCATGCTCCTCCACCTGCATTGTTTGTCCTTTTACTAAAGGAACAGCCAAAGCGAGAGCCCCTTTCAGAACAAGGTATTCACCAGATATCAGCAGCTTTCCATTGGCTCTGAACAATTGGTTCATTGCAAGCCCTCCTTTTTTCTCAATGCTGATAAATAATCGGCTACAGCTTTGTAACTGATGGTTTTATCTTTAAAATAATCCTGTAAAATAGGTTTTTCCAAATCGGATGCTTCCAGCGTATTGAGAATATTGGTAAGGTGCAGTTTCATATGCCCTTTTTGGATGCCTGTAGTAACCAATGAGGCTACAGCAGAAAAATTATTGGCCACACCCGCAGCTGCTGCAATACCCATAAGGTCTTTGGCCGATGGATTGTTGAGTATTTGAATGGCCAAATTTGATACCGGGTGGAGTTTGGTTAAACCGCCAACCGTACCAATGGCAAGCGGCAATGTAAGACTGAACCGAAAAAAAACATCATCGGACAGGTGGCAATCTGAAAGTGACCGGTATTGTCCGCTTCGTGAGGCAAAGGCGTGCGCGGCGGCTTCAACGGCCCTGAAATCGTTACCGGTGGCAATAATAACCGCATCAATCCCGTTAAAAATTCCTTTATTATGGGTAGCCGCACGATGAACATTGTTGTGTGCAATGTCAACCGCTGTTTTAAACCGATATGCAAACTCCGATGGCGACAAACCTACTGAATAAGGCTTTAGTTGATTAATGCGGCACTCAACCTGACATGTTACCAAACAATTGGGGGTATAATTCGAAAGAATGGCCATTAATATATCAGGCATTTCCAGATTGTGATGATTAAAAAAATCAACGAGCGGGTTCTTCATTTCTTCGAGGCACGAATTAATGAAGTTGGCACCCATACTATCGGCAGTGTTAAATTTTACATGCAGTTGCCAAATGTTTTCCAGTTCAGGCAGTGGCATCAATTCCATACCGGTTATGCCACCTCCCCGCTGCTCCATTGAATGGGTAAGTTGCGCTACCGATGCTTTTAAATGGTCAGATAGCTGATTTTGCAGCGACAACAATAAAGAAGCGTTGCCTTTCCAGGTAAACCAGATATGGCCTATTTTTTCGGTGTCATTGATGGTGATTTTAAACCCCCCGTTTTGGGCCCAGAAAGAGGCAGCCCGCGCTGCTGCTGCCACCACCGAACTCTCCTCTATTACCATGGGCACAATATATTTCCGACCATTAATAAGGAAGTTAGGCGCAACACCAAATGGTAAAAGGTAGTTGGTAATGGTATTTTCCGAAAAATCATCGAACAAGGCTTGCTTTTCAGGATGCCTGTATTGCTTCAGGGTTTGGTTCAATTCGTTGTTTAAGCCGGTTGATGCCTTTATGTATTCAATTTTTTCCTCTCGCGATAATTTTGAGAATCCTTTAATTATAGTCATAGCTTTTCTCTGCTTAGATAATAGGCTCTGTTCAGGTTGTGCTTAATAAATAAAACCAAACAATAAAATTTCAGGGTTCCTGAACAAAGTTGCGCTTCATTTCAAAATAACACAGAGACTTGAAAATTGTTGAAAAGATTGGAAATTAGTCTGTAGTCCACGGTTTAAGGTTGATAGTTAGAGCCAAGCTAAAAAACCGATAAAACTATACTTTTCCTGTCGAAATCATTTATATTTGTAAAAAGACTTAAGATATGAATATTCAAGCCAGAAAATTAGTTCTAATTGAAGAATTTCTTAGAATTAGTGATGAAAGTATTATTACTAAACTTGAATCTTTTATCAAGCAGGAAAAGAAAGTTTCTCATGAGGAAAGGTTAACGCCAATGTCTTTAAAGGAATTCCATGAAATGATTGACCAAGCGAAGCGTGACAGTAATGATGGACGCGTTATCTCTCACCAAGAACTCAAGAAGAAAATCAAATCATGGAAATAAGAATTGAATGGTCTGAATTGTCGGAAAGGCAACTCAAAGACATATTTGATTATTACTCAATAAAGGCTAACACAAGAATTGCAAGAAAGATAGTAAATAGAATTATTAACAGAGTGGGCATCCTCGAAAGCAATCCTTTTTCAGGTCCAAAAGAAGAACTTCTAATCGATTATCCAGAAGAATATAGATATCTGGTTGAAAGCAACTACAAAATTATTTATTGGAAAAGGGACAATCTTGTTACAATTGCTTCTGTATTCGATTGTAGACAGAACCCAGATAAAATCAAGAAAAAATAGAGAGGCGATATGTTCCGTATAATTCCCGATTCTCGGGTTACGAAGCAATTATAGTTCCAGTATCGGAATACCACTTTGTTCTAACTGTCTAACGCTTGAAACTCTAAACTCTTCCCGATTCTCGGGACTGCGCTACGCTTGAAACCATAAACCATTAACTTTAAACTCTAAACTCTAAACTCTAAACTCTCATTCCCTAATAGTAAGATAACTATAGGCCAGTGCCAGACTTTTTTTAATTTTCTCAGCGTAGTTACGTAAGGCATCGTAGTCGTCCATGGCATGTTCCAGAAATGCCGACCCCATTCCAAATACCGATTTCATCTCACTTATTTTAATCAGATAATAACCATCCAGCGCATTGGATATGCCTCCTGAAATAATAAGTTCTTTACAGGAATAGTCAGTGTTTTCATTAACCAGATTATTCACCTGGAGTGTCATTTCAAGAGCGGTATGGCCAATATTACCAAAAGTATTAAATACAGTTGAGGTTCCGGATGAATGGCGGGCTAATTCGAGTTTGGTAAAATTGGTTCCGCCAAGGGCCCCAAATTCAATGGCTTGAATAGGCAGTTTTAAAAGCGCTTTCAGGCTTTCGGGCCCCATTCCCTGACCAACTTCTTTTGCAATAATTTTAAGTGGCCAACTTTCTGCAAATTCCTGCAATGTTTCAATGGGAGGTCGTTTCAATAAATCTCCCTCGGGCTGAAAAGCTTCCTGTAGCGGATTAACATGAATGATGATGCCATCGGCCCTGAGTTTATCAACCAATTCGCCCAACCGGTGATGCGTTTTATTGTCGAGCATAAGTTCCAGTTGTGCAATGCCCATATTGGCATACAAGGGAGCTTCGTTTCCAATGATGTCGCGAACATCAAAATCGGGTAAATGTTTGGGGTCGTCCAGCAAAATACGGCACGAACCAAGTCCCATTCCCATACCATATTCAGCACAAACTCTGGCCAGGTTACGGTTAATTTGGCCTGCAAGCGCCGTTCCTCCGGTCATGCTCGACACCCAAACCGGCAATCGCATAGTTTTCCCTGCAAAACTAAAAGGTTGAAAGTCGGTTGTTGGGTGAGCCGATAACATGGGTTCATAGTTAAAACGGCCATCGGCATCAATGGCATTTACCCTCGATTGAAAAGCTAAGTTTATATGGGCCTTTTTGCGTTCTTCCATTAAGCGGTATTTATTAGCTGATTACTGATGATGTTGTAGATGATATTTCCTTTTTTAAATAGACAAAAGACAAAAGAGTTATAGACTAGAGACCTAATTCTGGTTATTTGAAGAAATCTCTTCTTTCTAATTAGTCTCTTCTATCTATCTTAAGTCTAAAAATCTAAAATTCTTTTAAAATCAGGGTAAAATTAATCCAAATTATTACACGCCCAAATGCCTGGCAATTACCATTCTTAATATTTCTGATGTTCCTTCACCAATTTGAAGTATGCGTTGGTCGCGATAAAACCGTTCAATGGGATTGTTTTTGAACAAGCCTGCTCCTGAAAATATTTGCAGGGCTTCGTCGGCCACTTCTTTGGCCACTTCCGATGCATAAAGTTTCGACATGGCTGCTTCTTTTCCAAAAGGCAGTCCCTGGTCTTTTAACTTGCAGGCATTATAAAGTGTATTTCTTGCCAATTCAATTTTCATGGCCATATCGGCAAGTTTAAACTGAATGGCCTGATTTTTAGAGATGGGTTGATTGAACTGAGTTCTTTTTTTAGCGTATTTGAGGGCCATTTCAAAAGCGCCTTGCGCTAAACCAAGCCCCATAGCCGCAATAGATAAGCGACCGGAGTCGAGCGTTTTGAGCATGTTTTTTAGGCCATACCCGGGTTGGCCCAATACATTGTTCAAAGGAACCCTGCAATCATTAAATGTCGCTTTTCCGGTATCAGATGCGCGCCACATCATCTTTCCTTTCATGGGTTTGCTTTCAAAGCCGGGGGTGCCGTTTTCAACCAGCAAGGTAGTGGGTATGTCAAGGTTGTTTTCGTCCGGAGTCATTGCAAGAATGGTTATTCCAAGTGTAAGTTCGTTGGAAACATTGGTAATGTAACGTTTACTTCCGTTAATTAACCAATCATTGCCTACCATCTTAGCTTTTGTTTCAACTCCTTTTGCATCGGAGCCTGCATTAACTTCGGTTAAGCCAAAAGCCCAAAGATGCTCGCCGGTGGTTAGTTTGGGCAGGTATTTCTGCTTTTGCTCTTCGGTTCCAAATTCAAAAACAGGAGCCAACCCCAGACTGTTATGAGCAGCCACCGTAGCTGCCTGAGAACCATCAACTCTTGATAACTCTTCAACTGCTATAATATAAGAAAGTGTATCCAATCCTTGTCCCCCAAACTGAGTGGGTATATTGATGCCTAAAAAACCGGCTTTTCCCATTTTTCGGGTCAGTTCGGGCGAAAATCGCTCTTCTTCATCCAATTGGGCTGCTACCGGAGCTATTTCTTCTTCGGCAAACTTTCTTACTTTTAAGCGATAAGCTTCATGTGCTTCGGATAATAATGGGTGCATATTTAATTTAAAATAAAACGTTTATTACTGATATGAATTTGATTATGTGATATATAGCTCAGGTTTGTACCTGGCTTATGTCTGTCAACTGCTTTGGGATTTTAATTTCCGGTTCCTGAATTGGCTCCAGAGTAATTAGAAGTTCCCTGGCTTTAACCTGCTGGCCGGTTTTGACATACAGTGTGCCAATTTTTCCGGTAAATGGTGCAAGGATATGGTTCTCCATCTTCATGGCTTCCAGAGTTATGAGTTTATCTCCTTTGTTTACAAAACTCCCTTCGGAAACCAAAACCGCCGTTATTTTACCGGGTATAGGAGCCGTAACGGTGTTACCCGGAATTAATTCCGTTGCCGAATGATTTTTTGTAACAGTCTGCTTATTGATGCAATAATCCGGGGTAATAAGCAATGGTTTATGGTTAAACTCCAGCAGAAGTTCACCGCTGGTAGTTGAGTACCAGTAAAACTGGTAATAATTGCGGTTTGTTGAAAAGGAAAAATATTTGTCATTAAAATGAATGTCGCTAACATCCAATTGCTGATTACCAGTATTTACAATAAGCGAATGACAGCCAGATTTTTTCCAGTTACATTGAATTAGTTGGTTTTTCAGGAACATCCCGGCCTGATTTCCCATTCTCCAATATCCTGTTTGATGCCATAATGTTTCGCCTTTAGGTTTAAAATTCAGCAGCCAAACCAAATACGCCGCGACCATAATATCAGAATCTGGTTCTGAAATTTTCGGGGCAGGATGAAGACGGCAGTAATCCGTATGAGTTTCGCCATTCATAAAATCCTGCTCAGCCAAAATGTTTTTTAAAAACGGAATATTGGTTACCAATCCGGTTAAATGCGTTGAGTTAAGCGCCGAAATAGCTTTGCTCACCGCTTCAACCCGGGAAGTTCCGTGAGTCAAAATTTTGGCCACCATGGGGTCGTAATCGGCAGATACTTCAATGGGGCCATTGAACCATGTATCGGTACGTGCCAGTTGGGGCGAAGGCCATTGAGTATTGTAAATGAATCCGGGCGAAGGACTAAAATTGTTTTCTGCATCTTCGGCATATATCCGGCATTCAATAGCGTGACCATTTATAAGCACATCTTCCTGTTGCAACATTAAGGGGTAGCCCATGGCTATTTTCAATTGTTCTTCAACAATATCAACGCCGGTTATAGCTTCAGTTACAGGATGTTCAACCTGTATGCGGGTGTTCATCTCCAGAAAATAATGATTCTCCAATGCATCAACCAGAAATTCAATGGTGCCGGCGTTATGGTAATCAATGGCTTTGGCAATTTTTAAGGCATCCTGGGTTAGCTTCTGTCTCAGGTTGCTATTAATAAATGGCGATGGGGCCTCTTCAATTATTTTCTGATATCGGCGTTGTATGGAACATTCCCGTTCATTTAAGTGGATAAGATGGCCATATTGGTCGCCAAGCACCTGAACCTCAATATGTCGGGGTGCTTCAATGTATTGCTCCACAAATACAGAGCCGTTGCCAAAATAGTTTAGTGCTTCACGCGATGTTTGCAACAATTTTTCTTCCAACTCAGCCTGGTTATAAACCGGAAGCATTCCTTTACCTCCACCACCGGCTGCAGCTTTAACCAGCAAAGGGTAGGGCAGATGTTGGCTGTTGGCGATAATATTTGAAATAGAACCATTAACAGCCTTAGCAATGGGAATATTAAGTTCGGTAGCTATATTCCGGGCGTTGTTTTTATTGCCCATTTTTTCAATAGAGGTAGCCAAAGGTCCAATAAAAACCAGGCCCGCTTCCTGGGTGAGTCGGGCAAAATTGCTGTTTTCTGATAAATATCCATATCCGGGATGGATGGCATCGGCACCATGTTTCAGTGCTAATTCTATTAGCAAATGGGGGTTCAGAAAAACCCCTGATGGGTTTTCTCCATTAATTGTAATTTTAATGGTAGCATCGCTAATGGGGTCGTTTTTACTTACAATACCAATGGTATCAATACCCATTTTTGATGCTGTTCTGATAATTCTGGCGGCAATTTCCCCCCTGTTGGCAATAAATAATTTCTGTATTGGCCGAACCTTTGGTTCAGATGGTATCATTCCAGTTTGGTTTTCGTTTCTCAAAAAAGGCCATCACACCTTCCTGTCCGTCAGGCGAAGTGCGGGCTTTGGCTATAAGGTCGTTGCATATGCGTTCAACCTCTTTGTCCATAGAAACAACAGAACAACCCAAACTGTTTAATAAATTTTTAGTTTCCTTTAACGCCGAAGGACTATTACGAGCAATCCGCAAAGCTACTTCGCGTGTTTTTATGCCCAGTTTATCGGCAGGAGCCAGCACATGAGCCAGATTAAATCGTAATGCTTCTTCACCTGAAAAAGTTTCAGCGGTTAGCATTAATTGCCTGGTAATGGAGATGCCTGTTTTTTGAATAATATAGGGAGCCACCGTTGCCGGAATAAGGCCCAGAGAAACCTCACTTAGCGCAAAAACGGCATCGGGCGAAGTTACTACAACATCGGCACAAGCCATTAAACCAATGGCGCCGCCAAAAGCACCTTTATCAACCCTCACCACAATAGGTTTTGGAAAATTCCAGAGTGTGGCATATAGCTGACTAAACAAACGGGCATCTTCAAGATTTTCTTTATACGATTGTTCAATACCTTGCCGCATCCAGTCAAGGTCGGCACCGGAACAGAAAAAACCATCATTCCCTGAAATAACCAATACTTTAAACTGGGTTGATTCGGCGTGAATCTGTAAGAATGTTAGCAGTTCAAGTATCATTTTCTTGTTAAGGGCATTTTTCTTTTCAGGTCGGTTGAGTTCAAGATAGCAAATGCCTTCGCCAAATTTTCGTATCAGTATCATATTTGGGTTTTGGAATGATGGTACATGATTTAGAATAGGGAAAAGATAATAATTTTCGGTGAATTTATCCAATATCATTAATGTTTATGAGCAGCTGTTTATATTTAAAGCTAACTTTTAATTGGATAAAGAGAGTTTTATATATAAGATGGATAGAGAAGATTTATAAGTTTTTATAGATATCTTAGCATCTATTCAGACTTACCAGCTTACCGGCAGGCAGGTCTAATCATCATCATAATAATTTCAATATAAAATTTTAACAGTTGCTAAGAATAGATATTTAAAATATAACCGTTTGTTACATTCTGAACACGCCATATTCAGGTTTTTTAAACGGTTGGTTTAGTGAAGAAACAAGAGCCAGAGCCAAAACCTCACGTGTTTGGATGGGGTCAATGATTCCATCGTCCCACAACCGCGATGTACTGTACCAGGGAGACCCTTCGTACTCATATTTTTCAAAAATATCGTTTTCTATTTTTTGAAGCTGGTTGTCATCAACCGAGGTTCCTTGAGCCGCTGCCTGCTCTTTTTTTAGAGTTATTAATACCTGTGCAGCCTGGGTGGCCCCCATCACTGAAATACGTGCATTGGGCCACATAAATAAAAACCGCGGATTGTATGCTCTGCCGCCCATAGCATAATTACCTGCCCCGTACGAACCGCCAATAATAACCGTGAAAAAAGGAACAGTTGCATTGGCCAGTGCATGAACCATTTTGGCGCCATCTTTGGCGATTCCACCATTTTCATATTCTTTCCCTACCATAAACCCTGTTATATTTTGAAGAAAAATCATTGGAATGCCCCGTGCATTGCACAATTCGATAAAATGGGTTCCCTTAAGGGCCGATTCTGAAAAAAGTACGCCATTATTAGCCAATATCCCTATTTCGTAGCCTGCCAAACGAGCAAAACCGGTGACCAGAGTTGTACCGTAGTTTTGTTTAAACTCCCTGAAATCACCATTATCAATAATCCTTACTATAATTTCACGAACATCGGGCCACGATTGACCCGGAGCTGGAATCAAACCGTACAGTTCTTCGGAATCAAACAAAACCGGTTTTGGTTCATTAATGGGTAAATATGATTTGTTTTTTGGCGGCAGATGTTCAAAAATATTGCGACAAATCAGAAGTGCATGGTCATCGTTTTCGGCCAAATGGTCGGCAACTCCTGAAATGCTTGTATGTACCAAAGCGCCACCTAACTCTTCGGCAGTAACCTCTTCGCCGGTAGCTGCTTTTACAAGTGGTGGCCCGGCCAGGAAAATTGTACCCTGATTACGAACAATAATGGTTTCGTCGCTCATGGCCGGAATGTAAGCTCCTCCGGCTGTACAGGAACCCATAACCACCGATATCTGAGGGATTCCGGCTGCCGACATGCGTCCCTGGTTATAAAAAATGCGCCCAAAATCATCTTTATCGGGAAATACATTGGCTTGTTCGGGTAAGAAGATTCCTCCTGAATCAACAAGATAAATACAGGGGAGATGATTCTCAGAAGCGATTTCCTGTGCCCTCAAATGTTTTTTTATGGTTTCGTGTATATAGGTACCTCCTTTTACCGTGGCATCGTTGGCTATTATCATGGTTTCACGACCATGAATTAACCCAATACCGGTAATGATGCCTGCCGATGGAAATTCATTGTTATACTGGTTTATGGTAGCCAGGGCCGAAAGTTCTAAAAATGGAGTATTGGCATCAATCAACCGGTTGATGCGGTCGCGCACCAATAGTTTGCCCCTTTTCTGGTGTTTTTCACGAAGGGGTTGGGGACCGCCTGCACTGACGAGTTGAAGCTTATTGAATAGTTCTTCGGCGAGCTTTTGGTTGTAAAGCCGGTTTTGCCCGTAAATGACCGAATTTTTATCTATGTTGCTGTTAATTTTAAACATATCGGGTTATTCTCATTTCTGAAAATAACCCGATTAATGTTTAATTGTTCGAAATGAAAAAATGAAAATATTTGAAAATATTTGGAATAAATAAAAACTTAATCTAATTTTGACCATATGGTTAAACCAAATAGTTAAACCAAATGGATAGTTTACAAAAAACAGAAAATCAGGAAGTTTCACAGGAGCAGATAATCCTGGATGCAGCGTCAAAAGTGTTTATGCGCAAAGGGTATGAAGGTGCCAGAATGCAGGAAATAGCAGATGAAGCCGGTATAAACAAAGCTTTACTTCATTATTACTTCAGGAGTAAAGAATTGTTGTTTCATCATATTTTCCGGCAATCGTTCCGCAGTTTCTGGCCTTCCATTGAGCCTGTTTTATACAAGGCAGATTCAGATATCCGCAGTGTAATAAAAGCCATGGTATATGGTTATGCGAATTTGCTCGAAAAAATGCCTTACCTGCCCAATTTTATCATCAACGAAATTAACCGCGACCCTGCCAAAGTTGCGGGATTGATTCAGGATGCCGGTATTAAGCCTGAAATGGTAGTTTCAGCTTTTGAAAGGGCCATGAATAAAGGTGAAATTGTACGAATGGACCCCCGCGAATTAATTGTGAATATTATTGGGCTTTGTGTTTTTCCGGTTATCACCCGCCCGCTTTTGGGAACTTTGCTTTATCATGAAAAACATGCTTATGAACAATTTTTGCAGAGCCGAAAGGAAACCGCCTGTGAGTTTATTTGTCGGGCGGTATGTTTAAATTTTGCAGCAAAAAGTGATTTTTGAGTGAACCCGGTTTTTATTAAATAGTTGAATTTATGAAGAATAAACGCTTTTTTATTTTTTTATACCTGATGTTAATGGTAGTATGGTTGTTGCCTGCTCAAACCGTTACTCTGGAGGAGTGCTGGGTAAAAGCACGGGCAAACTATCCCCTTAACGATAAATCTATGCAGTTGATTGAGGCTTCTACCCGGCAGCAGTTGGAAAATATCCGCACTGCCTGGCTTCCGCAATTCGATATTGGCGCTCAGGCTACCTGGCAAAATGATGTGCCACACATATCGGGTATGCCTCTTATGCAGAATATACCAATGGCCCCTAAAGACCAGTACAAATTCGGTCTGGAAGTGAATCAAACACTCTATGATGGTAATGCCACCAAAGCCCGCTCCCAAATTGAAAAAGCATCGGGCAATATTGAAAAACAAAATATTGAAGTACAACTCAGAGAAGTCAGCTACCTGGTTTCGGAAATATATTTTACGCTTTTATTAGTAAGCGAACAGAAAAAACAGTTTGAATTGCTTATTGATGACCTGAACGGCAGATTAAAAGAACTCGCATCGGCTGTTGAGGCCGGTGTTATTCATCGAACAGAATACCTTATAATTGAGGTTGAACGACTAAAAATTGAAAAACTATTAATCGGTATCGATGAACAACGCAAGGCGCTGATTGGAACATTGTCGCTGTTTACAGGTAGCGATTTTGATGAAGGTTTAAATCTTGAAGAGCCCGATGCCGAAGGACTGCAACAACCGGTTGTAAGGCCTGAGTTAGATTTGTTTCGCTATCAGAAAGAGCGCATTGAAGCCGACCGCGCCCTCAATAAGGTTACGCGTTTTCCGGTGGTGGCTGCATTTGGTCAATTGGGCTATGGAAATCCGGGGTTCAACATGTTAAAGGATGAGTTTGATACCTATTACATGGTTGGTATCAGGCTTAAATGGCGACCCTGGGATTGGAATACAGCCCGCAGAAACAACCTTTCGCTCGATAACAGAGCGGCTATTGTGCAGATGCATCAGCAAGCATTTGAGAGAGAGCAAAGCAGGGCAACGCTTCAGATAGATGCTGAGATTATGCAATACCGGCAAAAAATGGATAAAGATGCCAAAATTGCTGAATTGCAGGCCTCAATAACCCAAACGTACCGTGTTCGGCTTAAAAACGGAACCATAACTGCCGCCGAATACATAACCGCAGTAAACAACTACTCAAGAGCTCAACTGGAAGTACAAATCACAAAAGTTGGCTACCTGCAAAGTTTAGTTAGAAAATATCTGACTTCAGGGAGGTATTAGTCAGCTAACAGTTTCTTAGAAACTGATTAAAATTATTTTTTAGACAAAAGACTAAAACATAAAATGCATAAAATAAGGAAATTAGATTAACTGTCTTGTCTGTCTATAGTCTAAACTTCTAATAGTCTTTAATAAAATTAGAAAACTAAATTTAAACAGTTACTTAGTATAACGCATTAATTTTCAATAAATATGAACGTGCTATTTAAAAAAGCAATAACCATTAAAAAATGGTACTTTGTATCGGCCATATTGCTGGCAACAATGCTTGTGTCGTGCAATAATGGGAAGACGGTGGCCGATGCTTTTGGCAATTTTGAAACCGGTGAAGTGCTCATTAGTGCCGAAGAAAGTGGACGATTGCTGGAGCTCTCCATCAGTGAAGGAGACTATGTACAACCTAAGGTTGCTCTTGGATTTATCGATACTACCATGTTGTTAATTAAGCGCAAACAACTGCTTGCTTCGCGCCAGGCCTTGGAAACCAAGCTTAACCAGATTTCAAAAACCGCTGCTGTTCAAAAAGCGCAGGCCGACTTGATGCAGAAAGAGCTGCAACGTGCGCTAAAACTTGCAGCCGACGATGCCATTACAGCTCAGAATCTTGATAGGGTAGAGGGTGAAGAGCGTATTGCCCGGTGCCAACTGGAACAAATTCTGACTCAAACCGAACAGGTAAGAGCAGAGCAGAAAGTTATTGATGCACAAATTGAACAAATTAACGAGCAGATAAGGAGGTCGGTTATTATATCGCCAATTGCCGGTACTGTTTTGCAAAAATATGCTGAAGAAGGCGAACTGGTGGCAGCCGGAAAGCCTTTGTTTAAAGTCGCCAATTTAAATGATGTGTATTTGAGGGCTTATGTTTCGGGAGGACAATTGTCTGAAATTGCCATCGGACAACAGGTTATCGTAAGGTTCGACAAAGGTAAAGTCGATTTTTATGAAACCAGCGGTGTTGTTTCCTGGATAGCTTCATCGGCCGAATTTACCCCAAAAATTATACAAACCAAGGATGAACGGGTTGATTTGGTGTATGCCATAAAAGTAAAAGTGGAGAACAATGGGCAGATTAAAATAGGTATGCCCGGCGAGGTAATTTTCAAAAAACAGGATAATGATTGAGGTAAATCAATTATGTAAGCAGTTTGGAAAGGTAAAAGCCTTAAATGGTGTTAGCATTCAGGTTAACGAGGGCGAGCTTTATGGTTTGATTGGTCCAGATGGTGCTGGTAAAACCACGTTGTTTCGAATTCTTATCTCGTTGCTTTTGCCCGATTCGGGGAGTGCCAGGCTTTGGGGGCTCGACCCTGTGGCCGATTTTAAAAAAGTGAGACAAATAATAGGCTACATGCCCGGGAAATTTTCTTTATACGAGGATTTATCCATCATTGAGAACCTTACTTTTTTTGCTACGGTATTTGGAACTACTGTGGAAGAAAATTATTACCTGATTGAAGATATTTTCAAGCAAATTGAACCATTTAAAAACCGTCCGGCTGGCAAACTCTCGGGTGGCATGAAACAAAAACTGGCGCTGTCGTGTGCATTGATTCATAAACCCAGATTGTTGGTGCTCGATGAACCAACCACAGGTGTTGATGCAGTGTCGCGCCAGGAATTCTGGGAGATGCTTAAGCGGTTAAAGGCGCAAGGTATAACCATCCTGGTTTCAACACCCTATATGGATGAAGCTGGTTTGTGCGACCGGGTGGCCTTAATTCAGAATGGGAAAATTTTGGAAACCAATTCGCCGGAGGATATTATCGAGCGTTTTAATAAACCGGTATTTGCGGTAAGCGATAACAATATGTACCAGTTACTTAATAATTGTCGCCAATATCCCGGAGTGGCTAGTGTATACCCGTTTGGCGAAGAATTGCACATTACTTTTTCAGAAGGCTCTGTGAATCCGGTACATTTAAAAGAGTTTCTTGTCAGCAAAGGTATCCCTGATGCAAACATCAAACAAATTCAACCTACCATTGAAGATTGTTTTATGGAATTAAGCACCTAATACCTAACATGCTGTGTCTGATTATGAAACCCTAAACCCTTCCCGATTCTCGGGACTGCGCTACGCTTGAAACCCTAAAACCCTAAACCTTAAACTCTAAACTCTAAACTCTAAACTCTAAACTTAAAACTCATCAACTAAGAAACTATGAACATCATTGAAGTTGATAATCTGGTAAAGAAATTTGGTTCGTTTATAGCCAACGACCATCTTACGTTTAACGTGCGTAAAGGTGAAATTTTTGGTTTTCTGGGGGCCAATGGAGCAGGTAAAACCACGGCCATTAAAATTCTTTGTGGTTTATCAAAACCCACATCCGGTAAAGTTATGGTTGCAGGGTACAACGTAAGCACTCATCCCGAAGAGGTAAAAAGTAATATTGGCTATATGAGCCAGAAATTTTCACTCTACGATGATTTAACCGTTGTTGAAAACATCAGACTTTATGGCGTTATATATGGTTTATCGAGTACTGAGATTAAGGAGCGGACCGAAATTTTGCTCAACAGGCTGCAACTTCAGGATGCCCGAAAAAGGCTTATTAAAACGCTATCGCTGGGATGGAAGCAAAAACTGGCTTTTTCGGTGGCCATTTTGCATAGGCCGTCTATTGTATTTCTTGATGAGCCAACCAGCGGTGTTGACCCAATTACACGACGGCAATTTTGGGAAATGATTTATGAAGCAGCCAATAGTGGTATTACCGTTTTTGTTACCACTCATTATATGGACGAGGCTGAATATTGTAACCGGGTAACCATTATGGCCGACGGAAAAATTGAAGCATTGGATACGCCCGCTAATCTTAAAAAACAGTATGGTGCTAATTCGATGAACGCGTTGTTTTTAAAACTTACCCGGAAAGAAACGGTGGGGCTTGATAATTAAATGATTATCTGATTTATGAAAACTTTTATTGCATTTGTAAATAAGGAATCGAGGCACATCTTTCGTGATTACAGAACTATGATGGTGCTGTTTTTAATGCCGGTTGCTCAGATTCTGATTTTTGGCTTTGTTATTTCCACCGAAATCCGCGATGCCAGCATCGGCATACTCGATAAATCAAAAGATGATGCCAGCCGCCGTTTGGTGCAGCGACTGTCTGCTTCGGGTTATTATAAGGTACAGTCAGTTTTTAATTATGAAAGGGATATTGAACCGGCTTTTCGAAGGGGCGATATTCAATTGGCAGTAGTTATTGAACAAGGATTTGGGAATAATCTGAGAAACCCTGATGGCACTGCCATTCAGCTATTGGCCGATGCGTCGGATGCCAATACATCGCAAATGCTGGTTAATTACTGTAGTGGCATTATACAAACTTTTGCCATTGAAGAATCGGGAATTGAGTATGCTCCAATACTTACTACCGAAGTTAGAATGCTGTTCAATCCTTCATTGAAAGGGGTTTACATGTCAATACCCGGAACTATGGCCATGGTTTTGATTTTAATCTCGGCCATGATGACTTCCATATCCATCACCCGCGAAAAGGAATTTGGCAGCATGGAAGTGTTGTTGATTTCTCCATTAAAACCATACCAGATAATTTTGGGAAAGGTGGTACCCTATGTGGTTTTATCGATGATAAATGCCATTTCAATTCTGGCTTTAGGGATAATTGTTTTTAAGATGCCTGTTTTAGGCAGTTGGATGTGGTTGTTTGTACTTAACCTGCTGTATATTTTATTGTCGCTGGCGCTGGGTATTTTTATATCCACTGTGGCACGAAATCAAATGGTAGCCATGTTTGCTTCCATGTTTGCCTTGTTGCTGCCCACCATTTTACTCTCGGGGTTTATTTTTCCCATTGAAAGTATGCCCTGGCCTCTTCAATGGCTCAGCAGGGTGGTTCCGCCGCGGTATTATATTCAGGCCATTAAAACAGTTATGCTTAAGGGTGGCGGACTAACCTATATGTGGCACGAACTGGTAACAATGACCGGATTTTTGGTGCTGTTTTTAAGTTTAAGCATTTATAAATTTAAGGTACGACTCGAATAATCAATCCTATGCGAACACTTTTAATTTTAATACAAAAGGAATTTTTGCAAATATTGCGCAATCGCACCATATTGCCGTTGATTTTTGTGTTGCCATTGGTTCAGTTGCTTATATTGGTTAATGCAGCTACCATGGATATGAAAAATCTTCGCCTTGTGGTTTGTGATTTTGATAATTCTTCAGTGAGCCGCCGCATCGCAGGTGAATTGGAAGCATCACCGTTTTTCGTGCTTAATGACCATGTTTTTTCGGCCAATGAGGCTCTATCATTTCTCGAAAAAGGAAGCGCAGAACTTGCTTTGGTGTTACCCAAAGGTTTGGAGAAGGATATAACCAACTCGGTTCCGGTAAAAATTCAATTGCTGGCAAATGCCATTAATGCTCAGCAGGCACAACTTGGCTATGGTTATGTACAGCAGGTAATTGGTCGCTTTAGCAAAAATATGATTTTGGAGTCAACAGGATTTGAGCCGGTTGCCAATATTAAAATTCAAAACTCCTATTGGTTTAATCCCGATTTAAACTATAAGCATTTTATGCTCCCCGGTATTCTGACCATTCTTGTGTCTATAGTTGGCTTATTCTTGTCGGCCATGAATTTGGTGAGAGAAAAAGAGATGGGCACCATCGAACAAATAAATGTTACCCCAATCAGAAAATATCAGTTTATTGCCGCTAAGCTAATTCCCTTTTGGATAATCGGATTGGTTGAGCTTTCGCTGGGGATACTTGTGGGCAG
>CALEUX010000083.1 GCA_937920475.1 uncultured Marinilabiliaceae bacterium | reverse complement strand
GTAACATTGGTTACAAGTTGTATTTTTTTCTTTATTTAGTCAAATCTTTTCAATCATAATCGTTAAAAAAAAATGAAATAATGATGATTCGATAATCCTCAGACATTAAACTAAAATATTTACGGATGAAAGATTTTCTGCCTGTTTTAGCCAATTGTCCCTTGTTTGTCGGCCTTCCTGTTTTGGATATTGATAGGCTTTTTAACAATATCCATTACCAAATAAAGCGATATGATGGGGGTGAAGTAGTGACTCATCATGGTGATGCCTGCAACGCGTTGTTAATTGTATTGGATGGCAGTGTTAGAGGAGAAATGATGGATGCATCGGGCCGGGTATTAAAAATTGAAGATATTGGTGCGCCTCGTCCATTGGCAGTGGCGTTCCTTTTTGGTCATAATAATCGCTATCCGGTAACCACTACAGCCAATGAGAGCGTTGTTATTCTGTTCATCCCCAGAGAGTCTGTGATTAAGTTATTACAAATTAGTGAGCGTTTTCTTATTAATTTTATGAATGCCGTTTCTAACAGGGCTCAGTTTATTTCCGACCGCTTAAAATTTCATTCTTTCAGAAGTTTAAAGGGTAAAATTGCGGATTACCTACTCGAAGCCGATAAAAATAAAACAGATGTTGTGTTTTTAACCCAAACTCACGAGGAATTAGCAGAGCTGTTTGGTGTGGCACGTCCATCGTTAAGCCGCGCCCTACGTGACCTCCATCATGAAGGACTCATACATGCAGAAGGAAAACGCATTGAAATTGTTAACAGAAGTGGGTTGTTGAACTTTAGGTGATAATTGATGCAAGACCGAAGACAGGAGACAGGAGGCCGAATTCAACCAATAGCACCATCAACTCTAACCGATTCTCGGGTTCCGAAGTAATTATAGTTCTGGCATCGGAATATCAATTTGTTCTAACTGCGCTACGCTTGAAACCCTCAACTCTCAACCTTAAACTTTAAACTTTGAACCTTAAACCCTCACTACTGCCTTAACAGCTTGAATGATAATTTACCGGAATTAATAAGGTTTTTGGGAAGCAGTTCTTCATGGCTGGCTCTTGCAGGACAAATATCGATGCCTCCACGGCGTGTATAAATGCAGGTAACCATTAAGCGCTCGGGTTGAAAAATGTCCCAAAGTCGTTTATAAACCATTTCACATATCTCTTCATGAAAATGGTTCTCGTTGCGAATAGATACCAGGTATTGCAAAAGTGCCGATAAGTCAGGCGTTTGCTTACCTTTTAAATAAATAAAAGCGCTTCCCCAGTCGGGTTGATGCGTAATTTTGCAGTTGCTGCGCAATAAATGTGTGGCAACTTTAATTTCCTGAAGGTTTGATTGAGTGGAAACCAGTAAAGCAGGGTTTTCTGAAAACGATTGAAAATTAACAAATGCCATCTCCTTTAAATTCTCCAATACTTCATAATCGGGAAAATCAAATTCAGGCAAAGCTGAATTTTCTTTAAAAAAGCTTAATGTTACCGGTGCTTTTATAACCTGATTTAGGTCTTTATCAATAATAGTTAATATCTGATTAATTCCATCCTCAACATTGTTGCCAAACCTTTCCATATTAAATGAGTTGAGGTACAGCTTCAACGATTTGCTTTCAACTAAGAATTCGCTATTGGCCGCATAAACTATTTTTAATACGCCGGTAACCGGCAAACCCTTTTTTGTAAGAAATCCGAGTTCGTAAGCATGCCACACATCAAAACCCCAAAAGGGCAGGGCAGAAGCCTCTAAATTGTACATCCGACGGTTTAATGAACGGGGAACCGCCACCAAAATATCAGGTGTATATGTCTGTGGATAAGCAATTAGCTTGCCAAGTACTTTCCCTTCAATGGGTTGGTTCATTTTTGCGTTTTTATAATATTCGTTTACCATATATTTCATACTAAAAATGCGTAAATCAAATTTTTTAAACCATATAAGGCATATACAATCATATAAGAAAACTTAGAAACTGTTTAAAACTATTTTTTAGACATAAGACAAAAGACTCTTAGATAAAAGACACAAAAAGTAACATGCTTAAAATGAGTAAAATAAATTAACTGTCTTGTTTGTCTGTAATTTTTTTTTAATCTTTTCAGCCTATCGGCAGATCAGCCAAATGGCAGGCAGGCATATCTTTCTGCCTGGAACCTGAACTTCTAAGATTCTTTAATAAAAACAGAAAACTAAATTTAAACAGATACTTAGCTTAAATGTCTTAAATTCTTCTTTTATGTCTTATATGGTTCATTAATACATTTATGAAATCAGCAGTAATTCTATGTAGGTTTTACTACTAAACACCTGCCTTGGCTCCAAAAAGCTCAATATGAACGCGGGGAGCATAGCGCCAGCCACGCCTGATAGCCATTTCCATCACCATTTTGATGGTTTGGGCCAGTTCGTCCTTGTTGGCTCCTAAAGGCATCAGCAAAATATCGGTTGGTTTCCACCCTTTTAACTGCTTAAGAAACCCATGATAAATTTCTGAATCTTCTTCGGGGCGACCAACAACGAATTTAAGCTGAATATCTTTACAGGGCTTATTGGCAGCATCAATAAACGATTGTAATGCTTTAATATTGACACGCTTCTCGCCATGGAAAATTAAAGGGCCCGAAGGGTTAAGTCCCAATGCTTCCAGTTTGTGAAAGTGTGGGTTTGAATTAGCTAATTTTGGCGATACACTGAAAAGGTCAATGTGTTTGGCAACTTCTTCATCGAATAAGGTGCCATTGGTTTCGAGTGTTATGTGTACATCGGTTTCCTTTTTAAGTGTTGAAGCCAATTGTGCCAAGGGCACCTTTTGAATTAAAGGTTCACCGCCGGTAATAACAACATGTTTGATATCGCCCAGATTTTGTTTTACCAGATCGACAACATCGCGTACGTTGGTTTGTATATTCTCTAAAGCATTAAACGATGCATAGGGTGTATCACAACGGCTGAGTTTTCCGTTTGGCAATTGCCAGATGCAGCGTAAATTGCACGACGAAAAGCGTATAAATAAAGCGGATGTTCCGGCCAGTTTTCCTTCGCCCTGAATGGTGCCGGGTATCGACAAACCGGTTGCAGGTAAGTTGGTTAAAGGGTTTCCTGATTTATCTTTAGTAATTGGAAAAACACCTTCGTTGGCAAGTACCAGTTGACTCATTTTATTTGATATTTAATGCAGGGTCTTCAAAACCGGCTTCTTTAAATGCTTTGGCACGCAACAAACAACTGTCGCAGGTTCCACAGGGTTGAGCCCCGCCGCGATAGCAACTCCAGGTTTCCTTAAAGGGCACCCCCAGTTCCATTCCAAGTTTAATTTCTTCGGTTTTGGTTTTATAAATAAATGGGGCATGAACGCTTATGGGTTGGTTATTGACGGCACCCATTACTGTTCCTTTATTAATGGCTGTTTCCATCGACTTAATAAATTCTTCGCGGCAGTCCACATAACCTGAGTAATCCACCTCACTAACACCAATAAAAATATTTTGGGCACCAATGGCTTCGGCAAAAGAGGCTGCAACCGACAAAAACACCATGTTTCGGGCCGGAACATAAGTAACGGGAATATCGGTGCGGTTTACATCGCCATCTTCAATAGCCATGTTTTTATCGGTAAGTGACGAACCTCCCCATAAATCGAGGTTAAGGTTAACCACATGGTGCGATGTTACACCCGCTAATGATGCCAGTTTTGCTGCCGCTTCCAATTCGCGGTTATGGCGCTGACCATAGTTAAAGCTTAAAGAGAACAACTCGTACCCCTGACTTTTTGCCAGCCACAAGGCTACCGCCGAATCTAATCCACCGGATAAAAGAATGACTGCCTTTTGCATATTATTTTAGAAGCTGTTTAAATTATAAATTACATTTTTTATAAAGATGAATAGATGTAAGATATATAGAGGGATAGAATAGAATTTCCAGATATTTCCGGATTTTTATAATCTTGTTTATCTGCTCTATCTATCTTATATCTAATACTCTTTTTATCCAATAAAAAGTTAACTTTAAATTAGTTTAATCACTAAAACCGGCAGTCGATAAAAACATCCTGAAAACAAATAGGGGCAAAGGAATCAATGCTGTTAAGCAACGAAGTAAAATATTCAGCACAAGGCTTTTCCTGAAAGGAATTTTTGCTCATGTAGTCCATAGCCCATAGTTTTGTTTTAAGACAGGATGGTTTCGAACTGTCTGCCTGTTATTGCGCTGCAAAAGTAATAAAAAAAGTGGTAATGTGGCAAATAATAGTTGGTGACTTTTTTGTTTTAATGTGGTATATTCAGGTCGTAAGGTGGATGAGGAAATAGGCTCTGCTGGGGAGCAACCTATCAGCAATAAATCTTACAAACATACAGTATGAGTAAAAGA